>CAMGPO010000013.1 GCA_946060825.1 uncultured Clostridia bacterium
GGAGAAAATCCTCTACTTCTTCGCCACAGACACTGCGGTTACCCTATGAAAGAACCCCATCGCCGGAATACTCCGGCGAAGGGGGTTGGTTTACGATTCGGGTGTGCCAGCAATCATGAAAGAGTAGCCAGCGATTTTGATTTCAAAAGCGTCGTCACCCCAGGGCTGCCGCTCAATCGAAGAGGGATGTAGCGGTGCATGATTGCGATGAACCTCGGCCAGATGTTCGCATGGAACGGTGAGGTAGAAAACCGCTCCGGAGCCGAGATATGGCATCTGTCCCTTTGTCACATATCCCTCTGTGACGCCCAGCAGGACTGCGTTGTCGAACAGGGAGACGCCGACCAGGGGATCACCGCTTTCAGGAGGCTGAGAAAAGTCAATGCTCCAACCCGCAGATTGCAGCTGATGGGCAGTCTCATATGGATTTTGACAGGCAAGAATCGGTCTGAGCATTGTCCAAATTCACCTCATGTGTGAGTTAGTGCTGGGGCTGCGGCTGCGACTTGGGCCGCGCGCTGCGGAAGAGGACGGTTTCGACCCGCTTATAGAGCAGGAAGGTCAGAACAGAGACGACACAGCCCTTGAGAATGTTGAAGGGGACCACGGCGAAGAGGACCAGGGTGGAGACGCTGGTGATGCTGCCGTTGACGGCGGTGCCCATGGCAATGATGGCCTCCATCGGCATCCCAAAGAGAGCGGAGAACTTGGGCAGCAGATAGACGGCATTGAAGAAACTGCCGAAGACGGTCATGACCAGGGTACCGGTGGCCAGTCCGGCAAAGGCGGATTTTTTGCTCTTCTTCACATGGTAGAGGATCGTGGCAGGCAGCACCATGGAGCAGCCGACGAAGAAGTTGGCGAAGTCTCCGACAAAGGCGGTAGTGGTGCCCTTGAGGAAGAGCTTGATGAGGATTTTCAGCAGCTCGCAGATGACGCCCGCCACCGGTCCGAGGAAGAAACCGCAGAAGAGGGCGGGCAGCTCACTCAGATCCATTTTATAAAAGGACGGGGCAAAAAAGAGGGGGATTTCCAGCAGCATCAGTACGCCGCCGAGGGCGGCACAGATGGCCGTCACGGTGATATACCGGGCCGAGGAGATGGAGCGGCGGGTTTTGAGCAGCCGCTCCGCGCCCAGGGCGATCAGCACCAGGGCAGCGAATACGCCGAGGCAGACGAGGAGGAAGGACAGGTTTTCTTTTGCGCTTGCAAGCAGGTTGGACATAGTGGGATCACCTCAAATAAAAAATCACCTGAGGAGATAATCCCCAGGCGATGAACAGACAAAGTAACCGCAGAGCGGCTGCAATCTTCTTCCATCCAGACTATACTGTCGGTACCGGAGTTGCACCGGTTCGGCGCCGAAGCGCTCGCGGACTGTACCGCCGGTCGGGAATTGCACCCTGCCCTGAAGAGTATTCCTTTGTGTGTCCTTATTATAATATGCCGTCCGCGAAAGCGCAACCCTTGAAATGTGATTTTTTCGGTGGTACACTCAGAATATCAGGCGCTGGTGTCCTCGATGGCGGCGACTTCGTCCTCCGTCAGGGAGGCGACGCCCTCTTCCGGAGGCGTGGACGGCTCGGCTGCGGTTCCGCCGCTGCCAGATTTGGCGCTCTCCGGCTTGGAGAAGCCGTGCATCAGACCGGCCCCGGCGGTGGAGGTGATGTCTCCGCCGATGACATCGCCCCTGGAGATCAGCAGCGTGGCATAGACCGGCGCTGTGGCGTTCTGATAGTTGGTAACGCTGTAGACATATCGTTTGACCTGCTTGCCCGCGAAGCGGGTCAGGTCGAAGCCCTGGCTGCGTTGCAGCTCATTGTACCGCTCGAAAACCTCGTTCATCTCCTCGGGGATCAGAACCTCCTGGGTTTCCACCGGCTGCGGATCGACCTCCCAGCCGTAGGCGGACAGGTAGGCGATGCGGCCTTCGTTGGTGCTGACGTCCGCTTCCACGGCGGCGTCCGTTCCGTCTCCGCCGCGGAGCAGGAATACCGCAGCGATGATGATGACGGCAAGAATGGCAATGA
This sequence comes from uncultured Clostridia bacterium, assembly GCA_946060825.1. Classification (GTDB taxonomy): domain Bacteria; phylum Bacillota; class Clostridia; order Oscillospirales; family Oscillospiraceae; genus RGIG3159. The sequence continues at coordinate 2,031 of CAMGPO010000013.1, forward strand.
CGGCGATCAGCTTCGTCCTGGAGACCTTTGCGGTCATGACTACCATATTGGTTCCTCCGATCCTGTTTGATGTTGGTGGTACAACCTATGCGGACGGGGCGGGGCATATGACGGGAGAACACCATGCAGAGACTGGACAAATTTTTATCGGAGGCCGGTGCGGCCTCCCGGAAGGAAATCAAGACCCTGATTCGTCAGGGCCGTGTGACCGTGGATGGCCGCGCGGCAAGCGCGCCGGATCAGAAGATCGACGAGGGGACGGCAGTGGTCTGCCTCGACGGCGCGGTCGTGGAGGGCTACCGGACGGTGACCATCCTGCTCTATAAGCCGGCGGGCTTTGTGACCTCCACCGACGATCCCAGGGACAAAACGGTCATGGAGCTGATCCCGGAGCGCTACCGCCGCCTCGGTGTTGTTCCGGTTGGCCGGCTTGACAAAGAGACCGAGGGCCTGCTGCTCCTGACCAACGACGGCGGCCTGAACCACCGGATTACGGCGCCCCGCCATGGAATCCGTAAGACCTACTATGCGGAGCACGCCGGCACTGCCGGAGAAGCGGATATCGCCGCGTTCCGCGAAGGGCTGACCCTCCGGGACGGTACAGTCTGTCTGCCGGCGGAGCTGCGCCCGCTGGGAGAAGGAAAGAGTGAGATCACCGTGCAGGAGGGTAAATACCACCAGGTCCGCCGGATGATGGCGTCCCGGGGACTGACTGTGACCTATCTCCGCCGGGAGACGGAGGGCGGTCTCACTCTGGAGGATCTTGCCCCTGGCGGGGTGCGGGAGCTGACGGGGGTGGATTTATCGGTTTTGGAGCGGTGATCTCCGCTTTTGTTACTTTTTACAAGGTCATATGGAACGAGAATGGCTGAAAATGACCCGCCGGATTCTGATGAAATGCAAAATCTTTTGGGTAAAAGAAACAAAAAGTAAAAGAAAAATTAAAAGAAAATGACAATTGAGTCTTGAATCTTGTACAAAATTGTAGTATAATTCCCACGTTAGATTGTAGAAATGGATAATATACAATGTATGGGGGATGTCTGAATATGTCCAATCGTATTTTCCAGAGTGTTATTGCGCAGCTGAAGGAAGCCACGGAACGTACCATTGGTGTGATCGACGGGGAAGGATATGTCGTCTCCTGCAGTGATCCCGCTCTGGTCGGCGAGAAATGGCAGGACGCCGTTTTGAAGCTGGGAAGCGTACAGGACGGTATTGCGGTGGCAGGGAAGCGCACCTTCAAGACGCTGAACGGCTCCAATACATACTTTGACTATGCCGCCTTTGCCGATGGCGACGATGAAAACGCCCGGGCGACCTGCATCATGTCTGCGGTGGCCCTCAGCGGCGCGAAGATGTATTACGAGGAAAAGCATGACAAGGGCACCTTTGTCAAGAACATCATCACCGACAACATCATGCCCGGCGACATCTACATCCGGGCCAAGGAGCTGCACTTCACGACGGATGTACAGCGGGCCGTGTTCCTGGTGCGGCAGATCGGCCGGGCCGACGTCGCCGCTGTGGACATTCTCCAGGGGATGTTTGCGGACAAGCAGCAGAACTTCGTCCTGAGCATCAACGAGACCGACGTCGCCGTGGTCAAGCAGATTCAGCCCGGCACCGAGACCGAGGATCTCATCAAGATCGCCGAGAATATCGAGGAGACCCTGAAGAACGAGCTGTTCACCAAGACCGTCATCGGCATCGGCACCATCGCCAACCATCTGCGTGAGCTGGCCGACTCTTACAAGGAGGCCCAGGTCGCCATTGAGGTCGGCAAGGTTTTTGACACGGAAAAGAGCATCATCACCTACGAAAATCTGGGCATCGGACGGCTGATTTATCAGCTCCCGACGACACTGTGCGAGATCTTCCTGTCTGAGGTATTCAAGAAGAACTCCATCGACTCTCTGGATCAGGAGACGCTGTTTACCATCAACAAATTCTTTGAAAACAACCTGAACGTCTCCGAGACGTCCAGAAAACTCTTTGTGCACCGGAACACGCTGGTCTACCGTCTGGAAAAGATCAAAAAGCTGACCGGCCTTGACCTGCGCGAATTTGACCACGCCATCGTGTTCAAGGTGGCCCTGATGGTCAAAAAATATCTGGCATCTCGGGAAAACCGGATGATCTGAGGCAAATTTCGGCAAATAAAAGTAAGGATAGTTATGATTGAATTAACTGACGTTGTAAAGGTATATCCCAACGGAACCCGGGCCCTGGACGGCGTGAGCCTCCACATCGACGACGGTGAGTTCGTCTTTCTGGTCGGCCCCTCCGGCTCCGGCAAGTCCACGATCATCAAGCTGCTGACGGCGGAGCTGCGGCCCACCTCCGGCAGCGTGCTGGTCAACGACTTTGAGCTGGGTACAATCAAAAAGTCCGAAGTGCCCTATATGAGAAGGACGATCGGTGTCGTGTTCCAGGATTTCCGCCTGATTCTCAACAAGACGGTCTATGACAATGTGGCCTTTGCCATGCGCGTCATCGGCGCTTCCGAGGCGGACATCCGCAAGCGCGTCCCCTATGTGCTGGATCTGGTGGGTCTGGGTCTGAAGAGCCGCCGGCTGCCGGATGAGCTTTCCGGCGGCGAGCAGCAGCGTGTCGCCATTGCCCGCGCCCTGGTCAACAATCCCACCATGATCATCGCGGACGAGCCGACCGGCAATCTGGATCCGGCCCGTTCCCTGGAAATCATGATGCTGCTGGAGCAGATTAATGCCCTGGGCACGACGCTGGTGGTCGTGACCCACGAACGAGAGCTGGTAAACCGCTTCACCAAACGCGTCGTGGCGATCAACGAAGGCAAAATTATCAGCGACGGAATGGATGGGTATTATCAGTATGAAGAATAAAAATATCGGATATCTGGTCAAGGAGGGCATCCGCGGCATTTTCCTCCACGGCTTTATGTCCTTCGCCGCCATCTGTGTCACGGTGGCCTGTCTCATCATCGTGGGCAGCTTCTCCCTGATTATGCAGAACCTGAACCACATGGTTCTGGAGCTGGAGCAGCAGAATCAGGTTCTGGTCTATATCGATGAAAGCTACACCGAGGCCGAGGCCAAGAGTGTTGGCTCGGAGATCAATCTGATCCCCAACGTCTCCAAGGCGGAGTTTGTCTCCAAGGAGCAGGCGCTGAGCAACTTCGTGGAGGAGCAGGAAGACCCGACCATGTTTGCAGGTCTGGCTTCTGACACCCTGCGGCACCGCTTTGTGGTCACGCTGCAGAACAGCGAGCAGATGGAAAAGACGGTCAAGGATCTGGAGGCCATCCAGGGTGTCAGTAAGGTTAATGCCCACCTGGAGATTGCCAACGGCTTCACCACCATCCGCAATGTGCTGCAGCTTGTCTCCACGGCTATCATCGTTGTGCTGCTGGTGGTTTCTCTGTTTATCATCGCCAATACTGTCAAGCTGTCTCTCTATGACCGCAAGGATGAGATCGCCATCATGAAGATGGTCGGCGCCACAAACGGCTTCATTCGGGTTCCGTTTGTCATTCAGGGCGCCATCATCGGCGTGGTCAGCGCGGCAGTGGCCTTCTTTATCGAGTGGGGGCTTTATGACGCCCTGATTGTAAAAATCGCGCAGATCGATACCCTGCAGCTCTTTACGTTTATGCCCTTTGGCGATGTGCTGGGCGTCATGGTGGCAGTCTATGCGGCGGCTGGCCTGTTCGTCGGCATTTTCGGCAGTCTGATGTCCATTCGGAAATTCCTGGACGTTTAACCGATCCGGTTCCAAAACATCGCGCTGCGGCCTTGTCCGCAAGTTATAGGAGTAATCAATTATGAACAGACGGAGAAAACTGATTTCTGTAGTGGCCTTGATTCTGGTCATTGTTCTGGCGGTCGGCACGATTGCCGGCGTTCTGGCGACAACTGTACACGCTGCCTCCTCTTCCGAGATTCAGAGCCAGATCAATGCCCTGCAGCAGCAGGCCAGCGACATTTCGCAGAAGAAAGCGGACCTGCAGAGCCAGATCGATGAGAAGGAATATGAGCAGGCGGACATGATCTACCAGAAATCCATCATCGATCAGGAGATGACCATCACCCAGGAGGAGATTGCCAACACCACGGCCCAGATCGAGCAGTACGAGCGGCTCATCGCCGAGAAGGAGGACGAGCTGGATGAGGCCAAGGAGAATGAGGCGGTTCTCTACGAGCAGTACAAGGAGCGGCTTCGTGCCATGGAGGAGAACGGGTCTGTTACATACTGGTCCATCCTTTTCAAGGCCAGCAGCTTTGCGGATCTGCTGGACCGGATCGATATGATTCAGGAAATAGCCAGTGCGGACCAGAAAATGATGGCCTCCCTGGCGGCTGCTTCGGAGGAAATCCGTGTGGCCCGTGAGGAACTGGAGAACAGCCAGGCAGCCATGGAGGAGCAGAAGGCGCTGCTGACCGAGCAGGAAGCGACCCTGGCGCAGCAGAGCGCCGAGGCCCAGGTCTATATTGACCAGATTGCCTCTGAGAGCGCCGAGCTGCAGAGCGTCTATGACGAGTATGACGCCATGGAGTACGCGGTCATTCAGAAGGTGGCCGAGGCCCAGGATCAGTACGAAAAAGCGCTTGCCGAGGAAGAGGCAGCCCGCTTGGCCGCTGAGGAAGCGGAGCGTAAGGCCCAGGAAGAGGCCGAGCGCCAGCAGCAGGAGCAGCAGAACAACAACGGGAGCACCGGCGAGAGCACCGGCGGCGATACGACCCAGTCTCCCAGCGCAGGATCTGGTCAATTCATTCGCCCCGTTTCCGGCGGCTATATCAGCTCGCCCTACGGCTGGCGGGTCCATCCCGTTTACGGCTATGAGAAGTTCCACTACGGAGTGGACTATGCGGTTCCTGCCGGTACGCCGATTTACGCGACGGCCAGCGGCACGGTCACCATTGCGACCTATGATGCGTCGGCGGGAAATTATGTCTCGATCGCCCATGCGGATGGCTTTGGCTCTGCCTATATGCACATGACGAATTACATTGTCTCTGTTGGCGACTATGTCACCCAGGGCCAGGTGATCGGCTATGTCGGTTCTACTGGCTGTTCGACCGGCGCCCACCTGCACTTTGCTATGTACTATAACGGCGCCACCGTGAACCCCGTCGACTATGTCGGCGGCTGATCCTGAAACGATCGGCCCGCAGTCCGATTCCAGGACTGCGGGCCGGTTCTTTGTGACTTTCCCGAAACGAGGTATCTCCATGAATCATAAGCTGCTGAACCTTTTGACGGCGCTGATGCTTGTCCTGTTTGGCGCGGCGGTGGCCTTTGTCATCACCTTTACCGCCCTGACAGAGCGCTATCAACAGAACCTGAACCAGCTCAGCTCCAGCGAGATTGTTTCCAAAAGCGCCGAACTGGAGCAATATATCGACCGCTACTTTGTCGGTGAAACGGACAAGACGGCCATGGCCGATGCGGCGGCGGACGCCATTGTCACCGCCACCGGCGACCGCTGGAGCTATTATATCTCCGCCGCCGACTACCAGAGCTATCTGGAACAGATGAACAATGCCTACGTGGGCATCGGTGTGACGATCTCCCAGGCAGAGGAACAGAACGGATACACCATCCTGGAGGTTACTGCTGGCAGCCCTGCCGAAGAAGCCGGAATTCTGGTGGATGATCTTCTGGTGGCTGTGGACGGCAATTCGGTCGCGGATCTGGACGTGGCGGCCGTCCGTGATCTGGTGCGCGGCGAGGAGGGCACCGTGGTTAACCTGACCATGGTGCGAAGCGGCAAAGAGCTGGAGATCCCTGTGGAGCGCCGTACCATCGAGCAGATCGTGGCCTACGGCGAGCTGCTGGACGGAAATATCGGCTATGTCCGGATCAACAACTTTGACAAGAACTGCGCCGATCACACCATCGCGGCCATTGATGCGTTGATCGCCCAGGGAGCGGAATCCCTGCTCTTTGACGTCCGTAACAACCCCGGTGGCTATAAGAGCGAGCTGGTGGAGGTTCTGGATTATCTGCTGCCGGAGGGACCACTGTTCCGCATGGAATACTACAACGGCGAGACGGAGGTCGACTATTCTGACGAGGATTGCATTGACCTGCCCATCGCGGTTCTTGTCAATGAGGACTCCTATTCCGCCGCGGAATTCTTTGCCGCGGCCATTCAGGAATACGATGCCGGCGAGGTCGTCGGCGCAAAGACCTGCGGCAAGGGCTATTTCCAGAACACGTACCACCTGTCGGACGGCAGTGCCGTTGCCCTTTCCAGCGGCACCTATTACACGCCCAACAATGTCAGCCTGGCCGATGTGGGCGTCACGCCGGATGTGGAGGTGGCCATGAACGAAGAGGATTACATTGACCTCTATTACGACCGTCTCGATAAGGCGGACGACGGCCAGCTTCATGCGGCGATCGAACTGCTGAAATAAAAAAAAGAGCCGAACCACTGGTTCGGCTCTTTTTTTCAGAAGGTTGCGACCTCGTTGACCGCCGGCTCGGCCGGCTCCACCGAAATGGCTGTCAGAATCGGCCCGACACCCTTGTAGAGGGAGTGGAACCGCACCTCGACTTTGGCCGTCACCCGCACCCAGGTGCGGGATTTGAGGGAGGACGCCTTGGGGTATTTGCAGGGAATACCCATGAAGGTGATGTCAGCCTCGCAGCAGGTCATCACGAAGCGGCCCGGGGCGAACATCCCCTCTTTGTCCCGCCGCAGCTTGGCCACCTGGGCCAGGAAGCGGACAGTTTTTTTGTCGTATTTCTTGCATTCCTCGGTGATATCCCGATAGAAGAGGGCATAATCATCGTCGCCGATTTCGATGACGGGGGCGTTGATGTCGAAGGGCAGAGGATCCTGAATCTCGTCGAAGGTCGTGGAGCCGTCCTGGAAGTCGTAGACGATGTCGACCCGCCGGTTCAGGGCACGGGCCAGCTTGTGGTAGGGCATGACGTCGGCGCCCACGGGCATCCGGTTGAACACCACCATCTCGCAGCCCTGAAGCTTGTCCACCACCAGGGAGCGCATATTGGCATTGTACTGCAGAATGGTGGTGGCGTCGGCAAACATGACCTCTTGGGCAATGCCCCAGTTCTGGGGCATCTTCTGGTAGAAGTCGCCCACGAGCTGCATACCGTTCAGCTCCAGTACAACGCGCTCGATCCTGTGCTTTTTTTCCAGCTGGGCCAAGCGCTCCGTGGTCACGGACTCGGGGTCGTCCAGAATTTCCAGATAGACGTTTTTATGGGGATAGCGGGAGAGGTCGTATTCCTCCTCACCCTCCTCGCAGACCAACAGCAGCGTCCGTTCACCGGCGTTAAATCGCGGATCCTCCAGAGTCTCCTGGATAAACTTGGTTTTGCCGGACTCGAGGAAGCCAGTAAAGGTGTAAACAGGGATCTGCATGGCAATCGCCCCACTCAAACACCGAAGAGCGCGCGCAGGGCGTCCTCGTTCAGCTTGGAGCCGATGACACAGAGCCGTCCGGTCACACCGGCGCTGCCCAAGCGGACGTCGGCCTCGCCGGGCACATGGTCGAAGTGGATCCAGCCGCCGGCGCCGTCAACAATACCCTTGGCCCGCAGTACAACGCCGTACTTGTCCGCGTCGTCCAGTGCCTTCAGGCAGTCCTCAATCTGGGCCAGAGTGAACTTCTTCGGCGTTTCGACGCCCCAGCTGGTGAACACCTCGTCGGCGTGGTGGTGATGGTGGTGGTGTTCGTGGTCATGGTCGTGATCGTGGCCGCAGCAGCACTCGCCGTCATGATCGTGGTGATGATGCTCATGGTCATGCTCATGGTCATGCTCGTGGTCATGGCCGCAGCAGCACTCGACATTTTCATCGTGGTCGTGATGGTGGTGATGATGCTCATGGCCGTCCTCGTCGTGGTCATGGTGATGGTGATGCTCCTCTGCCATCTCCTGCAGTTCATGGGCCAGGGAGTAGGTCTGCTCCATGGTCTCGAGAATCTGCTTGCCGGTCAGTTGGGGCCAGGGCGTCGTGATGATGGTGGCCTTTTCGTTGTGGCTGCGCAGCAGGTCGACGCAGGCGTGGAGCTTCTCCTCGGAGATGGCGTCGGTGCGGCTCAGGACGATGGTGGTGGCCGTCTCGATCTGGTTGTTGTAGAACTCGCCGAAGTTCTTCATATACATCTTGCACTTGTTGGCGTCTGCCACGGCAACGAGGCTGCCGAGCTGGATCTCGGGGTCGTCCAGCCGCAGGACGGCAGCCATGACGTCGGAGAGCTTGCCAACGCCGGAGGGCTCGATCAGGATGCGGTCAGGGTGGTACTGGGAGATGACCTGTTCCAGCGCACGGCCGAAGTCGCCCACCAGGGAGCAGCAGATGCAGCCGGAGTTCATCTCTGTGATTTCGATTCCGGCGTCCTGCAGGAAGCCGCCGTCGATGCCGATCTCACCGAACTCGTTTTCGATCAGCACAATCTTCTGGCCCTGGTAGGCCTCGGCGATCAGCTTTTTGATGAGCGTTGTCTTGCCGGCTCCGAGGAAACCGGAGAAAATATCAATTCTTGTCATGAAAACACCTTCGTTCAAAATTATCTGCGCTTAATTATAGCACCTTTTTTTCGGAACTGCAACCATTCCGACCGGGAAAATATAAATCCGGATTGACAAGCAGAGAATTCTGTGGTATAATTCTCACCGTCTCTGGAGACCGGTTTGGAGAGATGTCCGAGCGGTTTAAGGAGCTGGTCTTGAAAACCAGTGACCCGGAAACGGGCCGTGGGTTCGAATCCCACTCTCTCCGCCATTTTTCCGGGCTGAAGTTCATATCGTTTTCTTTTGATTCGGAGTGATACCCAAGAGGCCGAAGGGGCTCCCCTGCTAAGGG
>CAMGPO010000014.1 GCA_946060825.1 uncultured Clostridia bacterium
GACGGCGATGCCGGGGCCGACCATCAGGGAGGCGAGGCCGCCGATGGTGTAGCCGACGGCGCTTTCTCCGGAGCCGATGGTGACGATGATGGCCTGCAGGAAGCCGATGTGGAACTGCTGGCCGATGGTGTTGAGGATGGTGCCGACAAGCAGGGTGCAGAACAGGCCCTGGGCCATGGCCCCGAGGGCGTCGATTCCGTAGCGCTTGCCGGAGAACAGGATGTCCTTCCGCTGAAGGAACGCTTTGAACTTACTCATGGGTTTTCTCTCTCCGTATCTGGCAGAAGCTGCCGTATATTGCCATTCATTATACCAGTCCAACAGCGCTTGTCAACAAGTTTGGTACCCGGAATTTGGTAATCCTGCCCATAAAAAATCAGAGGGTGTCATAGCGGAAGCTGTCCAGAATGTATGTAATGCGGCAGGTTTTGTCGTCGTAGGTGAAGGTCACCCGGTTGTAGGCCCGGCCAAGGCCCGTCCGGTAGTCCACCGTGTCCCAGGTGACGCCCGCCTCCGTCTCTGTCACGGTCATGCCTTCCATGGCTTCGAGTTTTTTGAGGGCCTCGTCCCGCAGTGCCCGGTAGCTTTCCTCCGGCAGGCTGTAAGCCACGGAGATCTTCCACTCATGGTCCATGATCCGGATGTACCAGTAGGAGAATTCCACATCCTCCGCCGCTTCGGGAATGGAGCGGATCAGATCGGGAGCGTTGCTCGAGGGCAGACTTTGCATGACCATGTCGTCATATTTCCCGATGTTTTCGGGGTTTTTTGTGCAGGAGGCGAAGGGCATGGAGTAGGAGAAGATGAAGGTCAGCACGAAGGCGTAAACCATGGCCGCGGCGATGGCGCAGAAGGCCACGGCCCGCACGGCGGTGCGCAGAGCCTTGGGGCGCTTGTCGATGGCGCGGAAGAGGAGGGCGGCCAGAACGGCCAGGATCGTGGGCAGCAGGAAGAAGAACAGAAAGCGCGCCAGCTCCCACGGCCCGCCAACGGTGTTGAAGTGCAGGGCGAAGTAGCGGTAGTGGAGGTGCGAGGCGACGGAAAAGATCAGCATCCCCGCGAAGTGGATCAGGTTGATGAGCAGCACCATCTTGAGGCCGAAGTAGTCGGCGAACAGCTTGCGCAGCCGGCGTTGCTTCATGGAGATCGCTCCTCTCGTTCGGATACACCTACTATACCAGCTTTCCGTTCCGTCTGCAAGGGCCCGGACGTTCCGCTGCTCCCGCCATTCCGGCGGCCAGAGAAGATTCTATGATCGCCGGGGTTTCCTCAGAATGACAGGGGAGAGGCAAAACGGGACGCTTTGGCGCGCCGGGCCGTCTCTCCCTGCGGAGAGGCGGCAAAGACATACAGAAAGCGCCAGACCATGGCAGTCTGGCGCTTTCCGTAAGAAAGAGAGAGAGAATGAAAAGCAGGATCTTTACCTGTTGGCATTATCATACCACGGCAATCTCCCAGATGTGTGAACAAGAAGCAAAGGGTTTGCGAACAAATTATGAACGAAAAACCGGGACGGGCAATTTACATAATTACATAAAAATGGTTATTTTACCGTGTTTTACGGGTAAAATGCACTTTTTCCAAAAAAATTTTTCGATTTTTTCGATCAATATCTTTGGTTGCTTCGACATTACGTCCCCAATATCTTGTGGTTTTTGGTTGCATTTTGGTAACAATTGACGCCTCGTGTCGGGCAAAAAGTTACATTTCAGTAACAAAACTATTGCATTTATTCTTTTTTTGGTGTACAATAGGGACAACTCCGAAGCCAGATGGGGTTTCCGACGCATCCCCGAATCCCCTGGCAGGCTGCCGCCTGCCGGGTTCGAATCCACCGGATGCGCACAATGCCTGATTGGAGGGACGAATTTGAAGAAGCGATTGCTTTCGATTCTGCTGATTGCTGCACTGCTCACGGCCGCTGTCATGATCACTGCCGGCGCTGCGGAATCTCCTGCCGCCAATGAAAAAGAGATTTATACATACCTGACCGGAGATATGGGACTCAATACCGCCGCTGCCTGCGGCATCATGGCGAATATCTATTATGAGACCAATTTCACGGCGGATATTTCTGTCAGCGGGTACTACGGCCTGTTCATGTACTGGAGCGGCCTGACCGAAGAGCTGATTGCCTGGTGCGCAGAAAACGGCTACGACCACACCACGGTCCATGGCCAGATGAAATTCTTCCATTATAAGATGGAGAGCTCCTACCAGAATCTTCTGGGCGCTCTGCGGGGCGTCAGCAACAACGGCGACGGCGCCTACAACGCGGCGGATATGTTCTGCCGCCAGTTTGAGCGGCCGGCCAATGCCAACTACGAGGCCAACAAGCGCGGCAACTATGCCTGCGGCACCCTGTTCCCGAAGTATGCCTCCGGAACCGACACGCCCGACGCTCCCCCGGAGACCAGCGTCAGCTACACCGGCTATGTGACGGCCAGCGTGCTGAATGTGCGCTCCGGTCCCGGTACGGGCTACAGCGTCACCGGCTCCCTGTCCCGCGGTACCGCAGTCTCCGTGGTGGCTGAGTCCAACGGCTGGTGCAAGCTCGCCTCGGGCGGCTGGGTCAGCAAGACCTACATCTCCACGGAGCCGGTCAACGCCTCCGGCGGCAGCTCCGGCCAGACCTACTACGTGACCGCCTCGGCCCTGAACGTCCGCAGCAACCCCGGCACGGGCAGCGATGTGATCGGCTGTGTCTATCAGGGCGACGCCGTCACCGTCGTGGCGGAGGACACCGATGCGAACGGCGATGTCTGGTGCAAGCTCGCCTCGGGCGGCTGGGTCAGCAAGGCCTACCTGTCCACGAGCCAGAGCGGCGGCAGCGGCTCCGGTACGAGCTACACCGTGACCGCCTCGGCCCTGAACGTCCGCAGCGGCCCCGGAACGGGGAACGCCGTTATCGACTCCCTGCCGAAGGGGACGACCGTGACCATCGTTGCAACCTCGCAGGACGCAAACGGTCAGAGCTGGGGTCAGCTCAGCACCGGCGGCTGGGTCAGCATGGAATATCTGGCATAACAAAACCATCTCCCGTCCGGGGTTCCCGGACGGGATTTTTTTGATGGGAGCGGCCCCTGCGGAACGGCCGGAACACGGCCTGTGCATACAGAAAACGGGCATCCCCGATGGGATGCCCATTTTTTTAATTGCCGAGATAGCCCGCAATCTGATCCTTGTACTGCTCATAGACGTCCTCGGGTACCGTCAGGCTGACGGTGCCGTCCCCGTTCTGGCGGGCGTTCACGCCCTCGACAGTGTTGAGGCCCGTGACAAGGTCCTCTGTCGTGACCATGCCGCCCAGCTCTGCGGACACGGCGCTGGACACCGTGGACAGGGTGCCGGCAGGTACCTCAACCTTCAGAATCTCGCTGCCGTTCGCACTGTACTCGCCGGTGCGCTCCACATCCGCGACAGTGCCGAGGGCTGTGTCGGCGGCTGCACTCACCAGGGAGGATCCGGCCTCGGAAACCGCGTCCTGAATGCCGGTCACGGCGTCGTTCAGGGCGCCGGAGATCCGCTCGCTGAGACTCTGGCCGGAGGCGGCTTCCAGCTCTGGAGAGACGGCAGGATCGAGACGGTAGGCGGCGGTGCAGACGGTCAGCAGCAGAAGAAAGGCCACGATGGCCAGCTGGAAGAGGCGCAGAATGTGCTTCATGGTGCCGCCTGCGCCGTCAGCCCCGGTACTGCTGGATAAACTTGGCGAAGGCCTTGACCTCATCGAAAAGATCGTCGGGGGCGTAGCTGTCGCCAAAGAGGGCAAATTTGAGATCCTGCTCCGTGACACGCGGCTCGATGGGCTCGGTGCCGGTGAGGGTGTTCATATCCACATTGAAGAGGTCGGCAATGGCCTCAAGCATGGCAAAATTCGGTTCCCGGGTGCCGCACTCATACATACTGATGGCACTGCGGGAGACGCCGAGCTTTTCTGCCAGCTCCGGCTGGGACATACCGGCCTGCTTGCGGAGCTGTCTCAGCGCGATGGGAAAATCTTTCATAATGGTTCCTCCTTCTCGCCACGCTGCACCGCGTGGGCTGTGCTGCAGGTCTGGGCGCAGCTACCGCGCCGCATCTGGCAGCCCGGCCGTCGCCCTGTGAGTCATAACTGTATTATACACTTGCCGTGGCAGCTTGTAAAGGAAAATTTTTTACAAAAAGTGTTGACAAGCGCCACATGATGTGATATTATAGACACGTACCGTGATAGATCGCAGGCGGTTTTTCTTTTTCCCTGCAAAGACACGGTACGTGATGAAACAACAGAAAAGGAGTGTTATTTTGTGACAGACAGACGAATGTTTTCTCATAAGATCGTGGACAGCGACCGGTTTCTCGACCTGCCGCCGGAGGCGCGGCTGCTCTATTACGAGCTGAGTATCCGCTGTGACGACGATGGATTCTGCGCCTGCCCGGGAAAAATCCTGCGGATGACGGGAGCGAGCGCGGACAATCTCAGGACGCTGCTGGAGGCGGGACTGCTTCTGGATTTCGGCAAGGTGGTTGTGGTCAGCGACTGGCGGATCCATAACACGCTGAAATCCGACCGGGTTCGTGCTGTCGATTACCCTGACATTGCCGAAAAGATTTGGATCACGCGGAGTGGGAGCTATACGACGGATCCAGACCAGGGACTGATGACGCTGATGGAATACCATGTGCGCTATGCGCAGGAGCGGCGGGATCCGCTCCGTGATTACCGGGGGAAAAGCATGGAAAACCTCTGCAATTTACTGGATCCAGAAGAGAAGAGAAAAGAAGAGAAGAGAAAAGAAGAAAAAAGAAGAGAAGAGAATCGAAGCGAAGAGAAGCGAGACGAAGAAGAAGCGGCCCGGGGGCTGGCGCCCGAAGGGCCGGACAGCGACGGCTGCAGCGAGAGCGAGGAATTTGTTTCTTCGGATTCCAAACGGCTCGAGACCTTTGGCGGAGAGCTGGGGCAGAATGTGGTCTGGCTCACCGACGAGCAGACGAGCGACCTTCTGGACCGGCTCAGCCTGGAGGAGTTCAACCGCTATGTCCGGCGGCTCTCCGACTATATCCTGAAGCACGGCGACCCATTCCACAGCCACTACCGCACGATTCTCAAGTGGTGGGAGGAGGACCGGACCGTGCAGGACCACGGCGTACTTCTCAAATGAGATATACGATTTTTGAACACAAATGTCCACGACTCGAAGAATTTTATCAACGAAACGCGGCGAAATGCCGGAGAACACCGGACGAGGCTGTGAAACAAAACGTGATGAATCGGGCCGGTGCGGGAGAGAAAGGAGGCGCTGCCATGGAAGAAGGACGCTGTCCCTGCTGCGGACGGGCGCTGGGATCATTTCTATATTTACGCGGCGGCGAGGTCGTGGGCTGCGAGGGCTGTGTGACGGCCTTCGAAGTTTGGGAACTGCCGCCGGAGATGACGGAGGAAGGGAGGTGGGAGCATGGACGAACTGCGTGAGCTGCTGGAAGTAAAGCTGCGGGAGACCCTGGAGCGGAAAGAAACGCTGGGCATCAAAGACATCAAGGATGCGGCCCAGGTGCTGCGGGAGCTGCGGGAGATGGAGCAGCCGGAGGCAGCAGAGCCGCCCTCCGGCGGCGTCGTGGAACTCGGCTAGCCGCCGCAAACCCTCCGATCCGCACACCGTCCTCTGCCAAAAGCCTCCCCTGAAGGAGAGGTGTCATGCGAAGCATGACGGAGGGGTGTCGTAGGGGACGGATTTCCCGTCCCGCCGCTTCCGACCCGCACATCGTCCCGTTTTGGTGTGACGAGGCGCTGCGCTGCCGGTGGCAGATGTAGCAGCGCCGAGGAAAGGTCGTCGCGCCCTACAAAAGATTCTTCGCCGCATACGCGCCTCAGAATGACATCTTCAATCTCCACTCTCCACTCTCCAATCTCCAATCTCAAGCGAGGTGTTTTATGTCTGAACTTCCCATCATCTGGTCGCCGCAGGAGCGGCAGCGGTGCTTTCAGGAGCGCGACGAGTACGAAGTCCTCTACGGCGGGGCCGCCGGCGGCGGCAAGTCCGACGCCCTCCTGACCGAGGCTTTGCGTCAGGTCCACATCCCACACTACCGCGCCATCCTGCTGCGCAAAACCTATCCCCAGCTCGCCGAGCTGATCGACCGCTCCCGGGCCATCTACCCGGCGGCGTTTCCCCAAGCCCGGTACAACAAGACCGAAAAGATCTGGACCTTCCCCTCCGGGGCGCAGGTCGCCTTCGGCGCCATGCAGCACCCCGACGACCGGTTCCAGTACCAGGGCCGCCGCTTTGACTTCATCGGCTTCGACGAGCTGACCCACTTCACCTGGGAGGAATACTCCTACCTCTTCTCCCGGAACCGCCCCGGCGGCCCCGGCACCCGGGTCTACATCCGCGCCACCGCCAACCCCGGCGGCATCGGCCACGGCTGGGTCAAGGCCCGGTTCATCACCGCCGCCCCGCCCATGACCCCCATCGTCGAGACGCTGGAGATCGACACCCCCGACGGCCCGAAGAAGGTGGAGCGCAGCCGCCTCTTTGTCCCGGCCACGGTCTTTGACAACCCGGCCCTGCTGGAGCACGACCCGGACTATTTGGCGAGCCTTGCCATGCTGCCGGAGGCGGAGCGCCGTAGCCTGCTCTACGGCTGCTGGGACGCCTTCGACGGCCAGGTCTTCCGGGAGTGGCGCAACGACCCGAGCCACTATGAGGACGGACTCTGGACCCACGTGATCGCGCCCTTTCGGATCCCGCGCCACTGGCGCGTCTGGCGGGGCTTCGACTTCGGCTACGCCCGGCCCTTCTCCGTGGGCTGGTACGCCGCCGACGAGACGGGCAAGCTCTACCGCATCCGCGAGTACTACGGCTGCACCGGCAAGCCCAACCAGGGCGTCCAGCTCGACGCCGTGTCGATTGCTGCCGAGATCCGCCGCATCGAGGCCGAGGATCCGAACCTACGGGGCCGGGACATCATCGGCGTGGCAGATCCGTCGATCTTCGACGAGAGCCGGGGCGCGTCCATCGCCAACCTGATGGCCCAGCACCCGAACTACGTCCTCTGGCACAAGGGCGACAACCACCGCCTCCCGGGCAAAATGCAGCTCCACTACCGCCTGTCCTTCGACGGGGAAGGGGAGTGCCGCTTTCAGGTGTTCGACACCTGCCGACATTTTATCCGGACGATCCCCGCCCTCTGCTACGACGCGAAAAACGTCGAGGACGTGGACACGACCCAGGAGGATCACATCTACGACGAATGCCGCTACGTCCTGATGGACCTGCCCGTTTCGCCCCGTCCCCGCCCGGAGCCTGTGCCCCGGGGCGACGATCCCCTCAACCAGCGCACCGGATTGTCATTCTGAGCGAAGCGAAGAATCTTTTGTAACCGGCTCCGAAAGATTCTTCGTCACTTCGTTCCTCAGAATGACATATTCACTCTCCACTCTTCAATCTTCAATCTGGAAAGGATGAACGCAATGGAACAGAAAAAACTGCCCATCGGCCCGGAGGAACTCCGGAAAGCCGAAGAGATCCTCCGCGCCTACCGCCGGGGCAAGGCCAACCTCGAACGCCGCATCGTCGAGAACGAGCAGTGGTGGAAGCTGCGCCACTGGTCGCAGATGCGGCCCCGCCACGGCGCTTCCGGCGATCCCCAGCCCGCCTCCGGCTGGCTGGTCAACGTCTGCCTGAGTAAGCACGCCGACGCCATGGACGCTTACCCGGAATGCGTCTGCCTGCCCCGGGAGCCGTCGGACAGGCAGCAGGCCGCCGTCCTCTCCGACATTCTGCCGGTGATTCTTGAGCAGAACGGCTATGAGCAGGTCTACTCCGACTGCTGGTGGTACAAGATTAAACACGGCGCGAGCTGTAAGGGCATCTTCTGGGATCCCGGTAAGCTGGGTGGTCTGGGGGATATTGCCATCCGCCGCATCGACCTCCTGAACCTGTTCTGGGAGCCGGGCGTCACCGACATCCAGAAGTCCCGGAACGTCTTCCACACGGAGCTGCGGGACAATGACCTGCTGGAGCAGGAGTACCCTCAGCTCCGGGGAAAGCTGGGCGGCCAGGGCGTGCAGACGGCCCGCTACCTCTACGACGATACCGTCGACACCTCGGAGAAATCCCTGGTCGTGGACTGGTACTACAAGCGCCGCATGGGCGGTCAAACCGTCCTGCACTACTGCAAATTTGTGAACGGGGAACTGCTCTATTCCTCCGAGAATGAAGCGGCCATTGGCTCCCCTCGAGGGGAGGCATATGGTTGGTACAGCCACGGCAAATACCCCTTCGTCTTCGACGTCCTCTTCCCCGAGGAGGGCACTCCGGCTGGCTTCGGCTACATCGATCTCTGCAAGGACGCCCAGGAGCAGATCGACCTGATGAACAACGCCATCCTCAAGAACACCCTGGCCGCCTCCACACCCCGCTGGTTCATCCGCAACGACGGAGCTGTCAACGAGGAGGAATACCTCGACTTCACCCAACCCTTTATCCACACCAACGCCGGTCTCGGTCAGGATTCAATCCTGCCGGTGGCGGTGCAGGGACTCAGCGATGTCTACGTCGCGTGTCTCAACAATAAGATCGGGGAGCTGAAGGAAGTCAGCGGCAACCGGGATGTCAGTAACGGCGGCACGACCGCGGGCGTCACGGCGGCCTCGGCCATCGCGGCCATGCAGGAGCAGGCTGGCAAGCTCTCTCGCGACCAGATTCAGGCGTCCTACCGGGCCTTCCGGGAGGAGGTTCTGATGGTGATCGAGCTGATGCGCCAGTTCTATGACGCCCCGCGATGCTTTCGCATCACTGGTTCCATGGGAGAGGGGCAGTTCGTGTCGTTTGACAACGAAGGGCTGGTTCCACAGCCCCAAGGCGTGGAGGTTGGCGTGGATATGGGCCAGCGGACACCGCTCTTTGACGTACAGGTGACGGCCCAGCGGCAGTCGGCCTACGCGAAGGCGGCCTACAACGAGCTGGGGCTTCAGCTCTACCAGCTGGGCTTCTTCGATCCGGCCCGGGCCCAGCAGGCGCTGACCTGTCTGGAGCTGATGGATTTCGAGGGCAAGGACGCCCTGATGGGCCGGATTGCGGCCCAGGCGCGGACGTGGCAGGCTCGGGAGGCGGCGAAGGCGGCGGCTCTGGCGGCGGCACAAAACGCGGCGCTTCCGCAGACCGACCGTCTGGGCAGCCTGAAGGAAAAGGAGCATCCCGCCGTGACCCGCGCCCGCGAGACCTCCCGTGCTGCATTCCAGCCACGCACATGACGCATTTCCCGTAGGGGACGGGTTTCCCGTCCCGCCGGTTCTGACCCGCACACCGCCCTTTCTTGGCGCGCTGGGTCGTCGCGCCCTACAACGTCACGTTTCTTCCATGTGGCTGCCCAAAATTGTCCGATTTACACCCGTGTTTCGTCATTCTGAGCGAAGCGAAGAATCTTTTTGGGGCCAGGTGCAGGAAGATTCTTCGGCCTGCGGCCTCAGAATGACATCTTCACTCTCCACTCTCCACTCTCCACTCTCCACGTCCTGCTCTCCAATTTTCACGCTCTCTTGACAACGCCCTCCGGGCGCGGTACAATATTCGCGCAAGGGAGTTCTCGGAAAGAGGGCTGAGAGGAGGGTGTGTTCCCTCGACCTCACCTGATTTGGGTAATGCCAACGTAGGGATGCGCACGATCCGCACTTCGACATCTTTCGAAAGCCCCCGGCGGTCAGACCGCCGTGGGGCTTTTTGTCGAACTGCATGAAAATGAGCGGCGTTTCCTGACGGAAACGCCGATTTTTTCGTCCTCCCCGCCAAGAAAAGGAGGATTTTTTATGGAAAAAACCGAAACAAAACCCCTGTTCGCCACCAGAAAGCTCGTCCTGACTGCCCTGCTGGCCTGCCTGTCCTTCGTGCTCTGCACCTTCGTCTACTTCCCGGCCATGGCCCCCTTCCAGCACTTCGTCGACGTCATCGCCGCAGTTTTGCTCGGGCCCTGGTACGGCTTCGCCGCCGCCCTGCTCTGCGGCATCCTGCGGATGCTCTCCGGCCGCACCATCCAGGCCGTCACCGGCGCAATCTTCGGCCCCATCCTCGGCGGCCTTCTGTACCGCAAGACCAAAAACGTCTGGCTCGTCTGGGTCGGCGAGGTCGTCGGCACCGGCTTCTGCGGCGCCATGGCCTCCTACCCCCTGATGCGCCTGTTCTACGGCCTCGACGCCCAGTCTCCCTTCTACTACATCCCGTTCTACACCCCCTCCGCTATGGTCGGCGGGGCTATGGGTCTGGCCGTCGTGCTGATTCTCAAGCGCTCCGGCGTCCTCGCCCGGATGCAGAACCGTCTGGAGGCCTGACATGGATTTCGGATACGCCCTGCGGCAGGTGCGCACCCGCGCCCCCCTCGTCCAGTGCATCACCAACTTCGTCACCGTCAACGACTGCGCCAACATTGTCCTCGCCTCCGGCGGCTCGCCGTCCATGGCCGGGGACGTGCGGGAAGCCGCCGAGGCCGTGGCCGGGGCCGCCGCTCTGGTCTGCAACCTCGGAGCCATCGAGCTGGTGGACTCCATGGTCTCCGCCGGACAGTCTGCCAACCGCCTCGGAAAGCCCGTTATCCTCGACCCTGTGGCCGCCGGTGGAACCCGGCTCCGCCGGGAGGCCTCGGCCCGGCTCCTGCGGGAGGTGCGTTTCGCCGCGATTCGCGGCAACGCCTCCGAAATCCGGAGCCTCGCCGGAGAGGCTGCCACCGGCAGCGGCGTGGACGTCAGCGCCCTCGACGCCGTCACCGAGGAAAACCTGCCCCGGGCCGTGGCTCTGGCGCAGGAATTGTCCCGCCGCACCGGGGCCGTCATCGCCGTCTCCGGGGCCATCGACGTGGTGGCTGACGCGGACCATGCC
>CAMGPO010000015.1 GCA_946060825.1 uncultured Clostridia bacterium
AAGAAGGTCCGCATCCACGATGTCATCACCAACTTTGAGGCCGAGGACGAGCCCTATATGCTCCTCTACCACTTCAACTTTGGCTATCCGCTGCTGCAGGCGGATAGCTGTACGGCGGCCTCTCCCGCGACGCTGACGCCGATGAACCCCATGTCCACGGACCCGGTGCATATGCTGGCGCCGGAGGACGGCCGTGGCGAGGAGCTGTACTTCCGCACGGACCTGGGGGACCGCGCCTGCGGCGTAATTTACAACGAGCGGCTGGAGCTGGGTGCCTATGTTGCCTTTGACACGGCGAACCTGCCCAACCTGCTCCAGTGGAAAAACATGAAGTCCCACGACTATGTCCTGGCCTTCGAGCCCTGCAACACCTGCGGACTCAATCGGGTCGAGGCCATGGCCGCGGAAAAAATCGCCGTACTGCCCGCTTATTCCAGCGTGGAAAACCGCCTGGAGCTGGGGGTGCTGGACGGCCTGACGGAGATTCGCGGCTTCCTGCGGAATCTCTGACACGTAAGACGGACCGGTACAAATAAAAGGAAAAGGAGGAAGGATCGTGAAGCAAGAGCGTGAACAGGAACTCATGACCCGGCTTTCCCTGGTGCAGAAGCTCAGCCTGAGCGAGGCGATGGAGCTTTTGAACGTTTCGGAATCCACGGCCCGCAGGATGTTTGCAAAGCTGGAGCGGGATGGGTTCGCGATCCGGACCCACGGCGGCGTGCAGTGTGTCAACCATGCGATGACGCTGTATTCCTTTGAGTACGGCGCCAGAACCAACATCAGCAAAAAGACGGCGATCGCGCGGGAGGCCAGCAAATTCCTGGAGGACGGGGATGTGGTGTTCTGCGACTCCGGCACGACCATCCAGTGCCTCTGCGCCGAAATCGTCAACCGGCTGCGGCGGGAGAAGCTGAACATTCAGATTTACACCAACTCCCTCGCCAATCTGGAGCTGCTCTCGCCCTATCTGCAGGTCCATCTGGTGGGCGGTGAGTACCGTGCCAATCGGAAGGACTTCTGCGGCTACCTGACGGAGCAGGCTCTGAGCGGGCTCTACTTCACCAAGAGCTTTGTCGGCGCCGACGGCTGTGTGCAGGGCCGCCAGTTCACCACCACGGACTTTGAGACGGCGCGGATGAACGAGATCGCTATTCGGAACTCCGAGCGCACCTTCATGCTGGTGGACTCCTCCAAATTTTCCCTTTCGTCCCATGTGGCCTATGTGCCGGTGCAGAACATTCATACGATCGTGACGGATACCGGCGTCTCCCGGGAGACGCTGGCCCAGCTTGGCCGTTCCGATGTCCGTGTTCTCTGCGTGGATGCGGAGACGGAAAGCGGACCTGGCCAGGATGGGGCGGCCGACCCTGGTATGCCGGAACCGGAGCATCAATAAAATTTGCAGCAATGAGAGGTAACTTCGATGAAACCGAACATCAGAACGCCCTATTTTGAGATCGGAACCAAGAATTACATCTACGGAGACAAGGTGCTGGAATACGCCATCGCCGCAGATCAGGCAGCCGAGAAGTACGACATCGACGTGCTGTTTATCTGTCCGGCTGTCGAGATCCGTCAGGTCGCGCAGAACACGAAGCACCTGATCATCCTGGCGCCCTATATGGACACCCTGCGTCCCGGACGTGGCATGGCCGACGTCCTGCCGGAGGGCCTGAAGGCCGCAGGCGCCCAGGGCGTCGTCATCAACCACTGCGAAAAGCCGATGAGCCTTCCCCAGATGAAGGCCACCATCGACCGGGCGCGGGAGCTGGACTTCCTGGTGTTCGCCTGTGCCGACACCCTGGCCGAGGCCAAGGCCATCGCCCAGCTCCACCCGGATATCATCAATCCCGAACCGTCGGAGATCATCGGCGGCGGCAACGGCGTCAGCCCCATGGCCTATGTCAAGGATTCCATCCGGGTCATCAAGGAGATCTACCCGGATATCATGGTCGAGCAGGCCGCCGGCATCACCAACGGCCAGCAGGTCTATGACTTCATCATGGCCGGTTCTGAGGCTGCCGGTGCTGCCTCCGGCATCATGAACGCCGCCGACCCCATCGCCATGATCGACGAGATGATCGCCGCGACCCGCCGGGCCGCCGACGATCTGAAAAAACAGCAGGCGTAAGGAGGAAGCCATGGTTTACAGAGAAGCATTCAAGGTACAGTCCCGGGACCGGGCCGTCAGCTTCCATGACGTGACGGACCGGGTGAAGGAGATCGCCGCTGCCTCCGGCATCCGGGACGGCATCGTGGTGGTCTATTCCCACCACACCACCTGCTCGGTCATCACCCAGGAGTGCGCGTTTGACAAGTCCATGACCGGACTGGAGACCCTCCAGCAGGATCTCGTCAACGTCTTTGAGGAGTGGATCCCCACCTGCCGGTATGAGGGGATGTACCTCCATCCGGGCAAGGAGGCCCTGGTGTTTGCCGAGGAGCACGGCGAGGACAACTTCGGCTGCCACAACACCGACGCCCACCTCCGGTCCTCCATCATCGGCCGGAACGTGACCATCGTGATGGCCGACGGAGAGATGGATCTCGGAGAGTTCGGCCGGATCCACTTCATCGACTGGGATCAGACCCGTGCCCGCCAGCGGACGGTGCAGGTCATGGTGCTGGGAGAATAAGCGATCTGCAGCGGCGGAACCGCAGGAAAGGGCGGTTCCGCCGCTGCTGTACTTGCAAAGCCGGGGCAAATCCGGTATAATCAGGAAAAAAGTACCGAGGTAGACCAATGAGATCGATTTTTGACATGGATTCGCCGGTCATGCAGGCAATGAACAAGCTGGGAAGCATGATCTGGATCAGCCTGCTCTGGCTGCTCTGCTGCCTGCCCGTTGTCACCATCGGCGCGTCGACGGCGGCCCTCTACCGCATGATGTTCAATCTGCGGGAGGACAAGACCTGTACGGCCGGGGCCTTTTTCCGGGCCTTTACCTCCAATTTCAAACAGGCCTCGCTGCTCTGGCTGATCGAGGTGGCCTTTGGGGCCGCGATGATCGGCTACTACTGGTTTGCTGCCAGCATGGGGGCGGAGAATCTCCGGCTGATTCTTGTGATTCCGTTCTGCCTGCTCTTCCTGCTCAGCGGCTTCCTGTTCCTCTATGTCTACCCGCTGACCTGCTATTTTGAGAACAACCTGGGCAATACCCTGCGCAATGCCCTGATTCTGAGCTGCTGCAATCCCAAGCGGACGATCCCGGCCTTTGTTCTGTCTATCGTGCCGGTCATCGCCATGTTTTTGTCCCTGACCTGGTTTATGCGGCTGTTCTGGTTCTGGATTCTGGTCGCACCGGGCCTGCTGACCTACTGGATCTGCCGCTGCCTCGAGCCGGTGTTCCGGGCCTGCATTCCGGAGGAAGACCCGGAGAAATAACACAGGGAATGCGGAGGGGGTTCGGATGGAATATGAAATTGTCCCGCTGCGGGACAGGCCCGGCTTGAAGGAACAGGCTGCCCGGTGGTTTCATGAAAAATGGGGAATTCCCCTGCAGGCCTACCGGGAGAGCATGGAGGCGTGCCTGGCAGGGGGAAGCGCCGTTCCCCAGTGGTATGTCGCCCTGGAAGGGGACAGGATTATTGGGGGCCTCGGCGTGATCGAGAATGATTTCCATGACAGGAAGGACCTTGCCCCGAATGTCTGCGCCGTCTATACGGAGGCCGACAGGCGCTGCCGCGGCGTGGCCGGAACGCTGCTGGAACACGTGTGCGCCGACATGAAGGAGAAGGGAATCGATACGCTGTACCTGGTGACGGATCACACGTCGTTTTACGAGCGTTATGGATGGAGCTTCCTCTGCATGGTACAGGGAGACGGAGAACCGGATCTGTCCAGAATGTACGTCCACAGGGCGGAATAGACGGCAAATCGGACAATGCAAAAAGCATCCGTATGGAGCTCCATACGGATGCTTTCTTTTCGGATCGCATTATGCCGATTTCCGGTTCTGCAGGCGGATCTGGTCGAGGGCAATGGCCCGGTTGTGCTCGATGGGCTTCCAGGTCAGATCCCGCGTGAAGAGTGCCGTCAGGGAGATGGGGATGTAGGTCAGCATGAAGAGGGGGAAGGTGAAGGCGTAGAGAATCTTTTTCAGGTCAGAGGTGTAGATGTGCCGCCATTCGGTGACGGTTGTGATGGCGCCGATGGCAAAGAGGGTCAGATAGGTACTGCCCAGCAGCTCGGCGGCGGAGCGCAGGACGGTGGCCGCCGCGGCCCCGTGGGACAGAGAGAGCACCAGAGCCGCTCCGTTCACGGCGATGCCAACCACAGAGAGGACGGCGGCGGGCATGATGTTCATGGCCATGTCGAAGCAGCCGAAGCTGCCATGAAAGATGCCCCGCAGGAGCTCTGCGCCGTATTTTCGGAAGACCTGGAGGTAACCCCTGGCCCAGCGGAGCCGCTGCCGCCAGGACTGGCGGAAGGTGACGGGCTGCTCGTCGTAGAGAACGGCGTTCTCGCAGAAGCCGATCTTATTTCCGGCGCAGACGTGGTGGACGGTGAACTCGATGTCCTCGGTCAGCAGGAAGAAGTTCCAGCCGCCGGTCTCCTCGATCACGGCGCGGGAGAAGAGGAAACCGGTGCCGGAGACGGCGCAGCTTGTGCCCAGCCGCATCCGGGCGCCATTGAGGTAGCGGGATTCCCGCAGAAACCAGAGGGCGTAGCCGGCAGAGATCCAGTTGTCGCCGTAGTTCTTGGAATTGCGGTAGCTGGTCACGATGGGGTAGCCCTCGGAGAAGGTCTGATCCATGGCGGCAATGTAGCCCTCGTCGAGGACGTTGTCGGCGTCAAAGACGAAGAAGCCGTCGAAGCGGCTGCGGTCGATCCGGTCGAGCAGGTATTGTAAGGCATAGCCCTTGCCGATGCGGCTGAGGTCAAAGCGCTCGAAAACGTGGGCCCCCGCCGCGGCGGCCACCCGGGCCGTGCCGTCGGTGCAGTTGTCGGCCACAACGAAAATCTCCACAAGCGACGGATCGTAGGTCTGGCTGCGGATGCTGGCGAGGAGGTTGCCGATGACCTTCTCCTCGTTGCGGGCGGAGATCAGGACGGCGTACCGCCGGCCCGACGGGGGCGTGTCCCTGTGCCGCTGCCGCGGCAGTCCGGCGGGCACATAGACGAACTGATAGGCGTAGCAGAGAAAGAACAGAGCCGTGAGGACGGCGTTGATGAGCTTGATGGTTTCCATGTCAGCCGCTCCAATCTTTGGTGATGGCTCCATTATAGGAAACGGCCGATTAAGAAAAAAGCGGCCAAGGCTTTAAGAGTTTCTTAAGGCAAAAATGGCGAAACCGGAAAAATGATGGTGACGAACGGCGAAATCTGCGCTATAATAGACGGGCGACTGTGTCGCAGAGAGGGGAGGGAGACCGTTGGCAGAATCGAAAAACCGCATGACCGAGGGGCCGATCGGCCAGAAGATCATCCGCTTCGCCATGCCGCTGTTCCTCGGCAACCTCTTCCAGCAGCTCTATAACACGGCGGACAGCCTGATCGTGGGCAACCTGCTGGGCAGCAACGCTCTGGCCGCCGTCAGCTCCTGCGGCAGTCTGATTTTCCTGCTGATTAGCTTTTTCAACGGTCTGGGCGCCGGCGCAGGCGTGGCCATCGGCCGCTATTACGGCGCGCGGGACCGGGAGAATCTGCAGGACGCGGTTCACACGACCATGGCCTTCGGCATTTTTGCCGGACTGGTTCTGACTGCTGCCGGCACGCTGCTGGCGCCGCAGATCCTCGTCTGGATGGACACGCCGCCGGAGGTCTTGCCCCGGTCTGTCACCTACATCCGCATCTACTTCGCCGGTTCCCTGAGCCTCGTCATGTTCAACGTCTGCATGGGCGTCATGCAGGCCGTCGGCGACAGCCGCCATCCGCTCCAGTATCTGATTCTCTCCTCCGTCCTGAATGTCATTCTGGACATCGTGCTGATTGCCGTGTTCCGCTTCGGCGTCGGGGCCGCCGCCTTTGCTACGATCTTGTCCCAGTTCGTCAGCGTCATCCTCTGCCTCGGCCGTCTGCTGCGGGTGGAGGAGGAATACCGCGTCTCCCTGCGGAAGATCCGCTTCCACGGCCGGATGCTCAGGCTGATCATCCGCTATGGCCTGCCCTCCGGCGTTCAGAACTCCATCATTGCCCTGGCCAATGTGGTTGTCCAGTCCAACATCAACGCCTTCGGCGAGATGGCCATGGCTGGCTGCGGAGCCTATACCAAGGTGGAGGGATTTGCCTTCCTGCCCATCACCAGCTTCACCATGGCTCTGACCACCTTCGTCAGTCAGAACCTCGGCGCGGAGGAGTTCGAGCGGACCCGCCGGGGCGCCCGCTTTGGCATTCTCTGTTCCGTTGTCATCGCGGAGACAATCGGTCTTGTGATCTACACGGCAGCGCCGGTGCTGATTACCGCCTTTACGGACGAACCGGCGGCCATCGCCTTCGGCGTGGACAAGGCCCGCATCTGCGCCCTGTTCTATGGCCTGCTGGCCTTCACCCACTGCATCGCCGCCGTCCTCCGGGGCGCGGGCCGGGCCGTGGTGCCCATGGTCGCGATGCTGGCCTTCTGGTGCGTCGTCCGCGTGGGCTTCCTGACGGTCATGGTCCCCATCTTCCAGACCATCGCCGTGGTCAACTGGGTCTACCCCCTGACCTGGAGCCTCAGCTCCGTGGCCCTGGGAATCTACTACTGGAGAGCTGACTGGCTCCACGGCTTTACCAAAAAAGAAGCTTGAATCCGGCAAAACCGCCCCCTGCCATTGGCAGAAGGGCGGTTTTAAGCTGTTTGGGGCAGACTGACGGTCGTTTATTCCTCCGTGCCGTCCCCGTCGGGCTCGGTCTGGGGGGCCATGTTGGCCTCCAGATCCTCCAGCGCTTCCAGCAGCTCGCCGCGGGTGTACTCGCTGACGCGGTAGATGTAGGACTCGTCATAGAGCTGCAGCGACTGGTCGATGCCCAGAGTCTGGAACCGGTTTGCCGCGTCCTCGCCGTAGTCCGCCAGATAGACCGGCGTGTACGAATTGGCGGAGAGGGACGTCGTACCCGCATCCAGATCCTTGGTGAAGGTCAGGTTCAGCACGATGCTGTCCTGGGTATAGGCCTCAGAGCTGGAGGCGAGAAAATTGCCGAGGCTGTAGGCCAGAAAGACCTCTTTTTCCGTGCCGTCACTCCGGGTCACGGTTTTGGTCTCCATGGGGCCGACCATGTGGGAGTGGGTGCCAAGAATGACGTCCACACCGTTTTCAAACATCAGAGCGGCCAGCTCCTCCTGGGTCTTGCTGACGGTCATCTTGTACTCGCTGCCCCAGTGCACCATGGCGATGATGACGTCCGGCTCCAGGGCCTGGGCCTCCCGGATCACGGAGAGGATGTCTGCCTGGTCGATCTTGGAGTAGGCCGTGTCGTAGTCCTCGTAGAGGACGTTGGCGCAGTATTCGCTGCCCGTGGGGATGGACATTCCGTCAAAGCCCTTGGTGTAGGCGAAGAAGGCGAAGCGGATGCCGTTGATCTCCCGGAGCAGAACACGGCCGCTGCTGGACCGGGCCTGCTGGGTGGCATAGGTGCCCAGAGGGGAGAGGCCGTTGGCAGCCAGAGTGTCCAGGGTGGAGCGGAGGCCGGATATGCCGCCGGCCAGACTCTTGGAGTTGGCGGTCTGCAGAATGTCGAAGCCCAGAGTCGAGAGGGTGCCTGCCAGCGACTCGGGGGCGGAACAGGTGCTTCCGCCATAGGGCTCACCGGAAAAGGTCAGCTCCAGATTGCCGATGGTCAGATCGGCGCTGCCGAGCAGCGGGGCGACGCTCAGCAGGCAGGGACTGAAGTCGTAGCTTCCGTCGCTCTGGAGGGCGTCGGCCACCAGAGCGTCGCTGACCGTCAGGTCACCGACGGCGGCGATGGTGGCGGTGGCCGTATTGGCCGGGACGGAAGTCTCCTGAACGGCAGGGGCGGCGTCCCGGGTGTCCAGCAGATAGAGGCCGGCGACGGCTGCGGCCGCCAGCGCGATCAGCAGCAGCAGGAGAAGCGCCCTGCTGCCGGTATGTTTGGATGGGCTGCGGCCTTTTGCCAACAGAAACGCCTCCTTTTTAAAATGCTGCACCTATTTTACAATAGGAATTCCAATTCTACAATGTGACATAGTATATAAAAATTATGTCAAATTGTAGGGCGCATTTTTCCTTCCTACCGGTTTCGGCGGCATTGTCCCCGGATTTTGGAAAACCGGGGAAGGCCGGCGGTGGAAGGTCCATCCAGCCGGGAGTTTCGGCACAGAAGCCCCGGTTCTCCCAAAGATCCCCCATGTAAGCAGGAAGGCCGCACAGGACATGCGGCCTCCCAAAGTCTGAGGGCAATTCCGTTTTATGAAAACTGCATTTCGCCGTGCATCACGACATGGCTCTGCGGTACAGCATCTCGATGTCCCGCTGGGTACTCTGCCGCGGATTTGCCGCGATGTTGCCGCTCTTCATGGCGTCTGCTGCCATCTGCGGGATCTTGTCGGCCGTCACGCCAACCTCGGACAGTGTCTTGGGAATGCCGAGATCCGCATTCAGCTTTCGGATTTCATCCACCAGCATCTGCGGCTTGAAATCGATTGCCGGCTCCTTCTTTTCGCGGATGTAATTGTAGATCTTTTCATACCGTCCGTGATCGGCGAGCGCGTTGTACTCCGCGATGACCGGGAGCAGGATGGAATTGGCGACGCCGTGCTGTACGCCGAAGAAGGCGCTGACCGGATGGGACATGCCATCCATGCGGTCAATGAGCTGCAAAGGGAGCCGTTTATATCGGTGAACTGCGAAGCCATGCCGGGGGAGGCGCTGAAACGGGAGCTTTTCGGCTGCGAAAAAGGGGTGCTGTCCGGTGTGTTCCGGGACGGAAACCTCGGAAAGCTGGAGCTGTGCGACGGCGGTACGCTGTTCCTGGACAGCGTGGACAAGCTGACGATCGAGATTCAGATGTTGCTGCTTCGGCTGCTGACTACCCAGCGCATCTGCCACTGCGGCGGCAAGACGGACATTGAGGTCAACGTGCGGATCATCGCTACCACCCATATGGATCTGGCGGACCTGGTGCGGAGAAAGCTGTTTTTGGAAAAGCTGTACTATGTCCTGCGGGATGTTGTCTGCGTGATTCCGCCGCTTCGCAGCCGCCCGGATGATATTATGCTTTTGGCGGAGCGGACGGTGGATAATCTCAATGGATCGGAGCAGAAGGAAAAGCGGCTGTCCCCGGAACTGCTTGCCCTGCTCCGGAGCAACACATGGCCCGGAAACGGCAGAGAGCTCTGCGACGCCGTTTCCCGCGCCTACTACTGCTGCGAGGGACAGACGATACGGCCGGAGCATCTGGAGGACCGGTACCGGAAGTCCGGGGCTGCGGACCGGCCGGCAGGAAGCCGGGAGGGCGGCAATACAGCCGATCGGGAGCGCCAAAAGCTGCTACGTGTGCTCCGATCCTGTGATTTCAATGTGGAACAGGCGGCGGAGACGCTGCGTGTCAGCCGCGCGACGATGTATCGCCGGATGAAAAAATATGACATACGCTGTAAAAACGGCGGATGCAGGGAAATGGATGAGATCCCCCCGCAGGAGTCCGTTTGAAACGCGGAACACCGGTATTGTGCCGGAAGTTTGCAGGAAGCCTCTCCGACCGGCAATGTGCCGGTCAGAGAGGCTTCCTGATATTGGGTGGTTGGCGAAGGGCGAAACCTGTGGTATAATGGCATCCAAAGAGCCGCGCCAGGCGCGGAGGCAGAGGAGACAGCCATGGCAAAGAAGAAAAAGAACCGGCCCCGCATCGTCCTGGCCACAGTTTTGACCATATTGCTGCTGGTGATTGCCGGCACAGCCCTCGTGTCAACCCTCCGCGCCCTGCGGGCGGAGCGGGAGGCTCGGAGCGCAGGGGTGCAGATCTACAGCCGGGAGATTCCCCGAAGCGTCTACGGCATGGAGGGCTTCGCCCAGGAAAACGGCCGCGTGACCTATGAGGACGAGGACTGGTACACCGTTCCCGGCATCGACGTGTCCTCCCACCAGGGCGTCATCGACTGGCCCTCCGTGGCAGGGGATGGGATTTCGTATGCGATCATTCAGGCCGGC
This sequence comes from uncultured Clostridia bacterium, assembly GCA_946060825.1. GTDB lineage: Bacteria > Bacillota > Clostridia > Oscillospirales > Oscillospiraceae > RGIG3159. Next base: position 10,090 of record CAMGPO010000015.1, read on the forward strand.
TACCGGGGCTACTCCGACGGCGCGCTCAGCGAGGACGAGCAGTTCCGGGCCAATCTCTCCGGCGCGAAGGCGGCGGGACTGGAAACCGGCGTCTACTTCTTCTCCCAGGCGGTGAATGAGGACGAGGCCCGGGAGGAGGCCCGCTTCGTCCTGGAGCTGCTGGCGGGGGAGACCCTCAGACTGCCGGTCTACTATGACTGGGAGCGGGTCGAATCGGCTCCAGCCCGGACTGACGAGGTGGACGGCGACACGGTCACGGCCTGCGCCAAAGCCTTCTGCGAGACCGTCGAGGCCGGCGGCTATGAGGCCGGCGTCTATTTCAACCAGAACTATGTCTATACGCTGATCGACCTGGCCCAGCTCCTGGACTACCCTCTCTGGATGGCCCAGTATCAGACGGCGCCCGACTTTTTCTACCACTTCACCTGCTGGCAGTATACGGACAGCGGCACGGTGGCCGGCATCAGCGGCCCAGTGGACCTCGATATCCGCTTCCTCGAAAAGACGGAATGAAGAACCCCCTCGGGGGTTCTTTTTTTGCAAAATCTACTTGACATTTTTTGCAAAGCAAGCTATACTAAAAAGGCAAAGTTAACTTAGCATTTTCTCCGCTG
>CAMGPO010000016.1 GCA_946060825.1 uncultured Clostridia bacterium
GATTGTGTGCGAGAGCGGGCCATGCTGCCCCATTGTTTATCCGGCGGCGGCCATCTCCGCAGCAAAACGGCCGATTGCCGCAGAACGGTCTTGCCTATGGCCAGCCAATTTGGCCTGCAAGACAGACTAATGAAAGGGCGTATGAGAACAACATGCTGAAATTTATTTGTAAACGCCTGCTGACCATGATCCCTGTTCTTCTGGGTATCTCCCTGATCATCTTCCTGATTATGAGCCTGACGCCGGGCGACGCCAGCGGCCTGATTCTCGGCGAAGGCGCGACCAAGGAAGCGGTGGAGGAGCTCCGCGAGGAGATGGGCTGGAACGATCCGGTCGTGGTGCAGTATGGACGCTATATGTTCAATGTCCTGACCAAGGGCGATTTTGGCACCTCCTATATCTCCAAGGTGTCAGTCACGCAGGAGCTGTCGGAGCGCCTGCCGAACACGATCAAGCTGGCTGTTGGCTCGGTGTCCCTGATGGTGCTGCTGGGAATTCCCATCGGCATCCTGTCCGCGGTGAAGCAATACAGCATTGTGGACAATGTTACGCTGCTGGTTTCCATGCTGATCTGCGCTATGCCGTCCTTCTTTATGGGCCTTTGTCTGATGCTGGCATTTTCCCTGAAGCTGAACTGGTTCCCATCCATCGGCGCGGATACGTGGAAGCATTTCGTGCTTCCCTGCATCACCTGCTGCTCGGTCCACCTTGCCCAGCTCATCCGTATGACCCGTTCCAATATGCTGGAGGTTATCCGCTCGGACTATGTGCGGACTGCCCGCTCCAAGGGCGCCAGTGAGCGCCGGGTGATCTTTGGACATGCCCTGCGCAACGCTCTGCTGCCGGTCATCACCGTCGTGGGCCTGAATCTGGGCGCCATGCTCGGCGGCGCCGTCATCACGGAGAGCGTGTTCTCCATCTCCGGCGTGGGCACTATGATCGTCAACGGCATCCGCAAGAAGGATACGCCGTCCGTCATGGCCGCTATCCTGCTCGTGGCGGTGATGATCAGCGTGGTCAACCTGGTGGTGGACATCATCTATGCGTATGTCGATCCGCGCCTGCGGTCGAAGCTGAAATAAGGAGGTTGGACCATGAAAAAAGACGTTCAGGCCGAACGGGCTGTCAACGAGCTGGAAGTGAAGAAGCGCGGCCAGCTCTCCTACATCTGGTTCCGCTTCCGCAAAAACAAGCTGGCCATGCTGGGTCTGATCCTGCTGGCGGTCATGGCGCTGATCTGCATCACGGCGCCGCTCTACCTCAGCTATGAGGACGATGTTGTCACCCAGCACGTCATGGAAAAGTTCACCAAGCCCTTCAGTGCCGGCCACATCCTCGGCACGGACCACTATGGCCGCGATATGTTCGCCCGGATTGTCTACGGCGGCCGGATTTCCCTGACCATGGGCTTTGCCATCGTGGCGCTGTCCCTGCTCATCGGCGGCACCATCGGCGCCATCGCCGGCTACTATGGCGGCGTCGTCGACAACATTCTCATGCGGATCATGGACGTTCTGCTGGCTCTGCCGCAGATTCTGATGGCCATGGCCATTGTCGCGGTGCTGGGCACCGACATCAAGAACCTGCTGATCGCCATGACGATCGCCAATATCCCGAAGTTTGCCCGGATTGTCCGCTCTGCCATCCTGCAGATCCAGGGGCAGGAGTACATCGAGGCGGCCAAGGCCTGCGGCACGAAGGATCCCCGCATCATCCTCCGTCACATTCTGCCCAACGCCATCGGCCCCATCGTGGTGCAGGCCACGCTGCAGATTGCCCAGTCCATCATCAGTCTGGCAGCCCTGAGCTTCATCGGCCTCGGCGTCCAGTCGCCGCAGCCGGAATGGGGCACCATGCTCTCCGAGGGCAAGCAGGATATGATGCTCTATCCCTTCGTCGTCATCGAGCCGGGCCTTGCCATCATGCTGGCAGTCCTCTCCTTTAACCTGATGGGCGACGGTCTGCGCGACGCCCTGGATCCCAAGCTGAAGAACTGACAAAGGAGGCTGCATAACGATGGATGAACGCAATGTTTTGGAGATCCGTGATCTCCATGTGATCTATGAAACCGACCAGGATACCGTCTATGCGGTCAACGGCGTAAACCTCACGGTGAAAAAGGGCAAGACCCTCGGCCTCGTGGGCGAGACCGGCGCCGGCAAGACGACGACGGCCCTGAGCATCATGCGGCTCCTGCCGAAGAAGATTGGCCACATCAAAAGCGGCGAAATCCAGCTTGACGGCCGCAATGTCATGGAGCTGACCGAGGGCGATATGCGTCTGATCCGCGGCGATACCGTCTCCATGATCTTCCAGGATCCCATGACCAGCCTGAACCCGGTCATCACCGTGGGCAAGCAGATCCGCGAATCTCTGGAGCTGCACAAGCACGGCCGTTCCGAAAAGGAAATTGACGCCCGGGTGGATGAAATGCTGGAAATGGTCGGCATTCCCGCCTCCCGGAAAAACGATTACCCCCACCAGTTCTCCGGCGGCATGAAGCAGCGTGTCGTTATCGCCCTGGCCCTCGCCTGCGAGCCGAAGCTGATCCTCGCCGACGAGCCCACCACCGCCCTGGACGTCACCATCCAGGCCCAGGTGCTGCAGATGATGAACGAGCTGAAGGTCAAGCTGAACACGGCCATGATCCTCATCACCCACGACCTCGGCGTCGTGGCCCAGACCTGCGACGACGTGGCGATCATGTATGCCGGCGAGATCATTGAGAGCGGCACCGCCGAGGATATCTATGAGGCGGAGCGGCACCATCCCTACACCATCGGTCTCTTCGGCTCGATCCCGGATATGGACTCCAAGGCGAAGCGTCTGAACCCGATTCCCGGCCTGATGCCGGATCCCACCAACCTGCCTGCGGGCTGCCCCTTTGCGCCCCGCTGCCCCCGCTGCATGGACATCTGCCGGGAGAAAAAGCCGGAAACGACCCGCTTCGGCACCCATGAGATCAAATGTCATCTGTTCGCCGGGGAAGAGAAAGGAAGTGCGCCGGAATGAGCACACCGCTGATTGAAACCAGACATCTCAAGAAGTATTTCTCCACCCCCGCAGGGCCGCTGCACGCCGTGGACGACGTGAGCATCAGCATCCAGCGGGGCCAGACCCTCGGCGTTGTCGGCGAGTCCGGCTGCGGCAAGTCCACCATGGGACGCACCATTCTCCGCCTCATCGAGGCCACCGACGGCGAAGTTCTCTATAACGGTGAGAACATCCTCAAGTACAACCGCCGCCAGATGCAGGAAATGCGCAAGAAGATGCAGATCATCTTCCAGGACCCCTACTCCTCGCTGAATCCCAGAATGTCCGTGGCGGATATCATCGCGGAGCCGATGAAGGTCTGCAAGACCCTGCCGGACAATAAGCAGATCTATGCCCGCGTCAACGAGCTGATGGAGATCGTCGGCCTGGCCAAGCGCTTCGTCAACGCCTACCCCCATGAGCTGGACGGCGGCCGCCGTCAGCGCATCGGCATTGCCCGCGCCCTGGCCCTCAACCCGGAATTCATCGTCTGCGACGAGCCGGTCTCCGCCCTGGACGTGTCCATTCAGGCCCAGATTCTCAATCTGCTGATGGATCTTCAGGACAACATGGGCCTGACCTATATGTTCGTCACCCACGACCTCAGCGTGGTCAAGCACATTTCCAACGAGATCGCGGTCATGTACCTCGGCCAGTGCGTCGAGAAGGCGCCGGCGGACGAGCTGTTCCGCGATCCGCTGCATCCCTATACGCAGGCCCTGCTCAGCGCCGTGCCCAAGCCCTCTTTGCGGGACCGCAGCGCCCTGCAGAACGTCATCAAGGGCGAGGTGTCCAATCCGGTCAACCCGAAGCCGGGCTGTCGTTTTGCGCCCCGCTGCGCCCACGCCTGCGAGAAGTGTACCTGCCAGGATCTGGAGCTGAAGGAGTGCGGCCCGAACCATTTTGTGGCCTGCGCCCTGGTCAACCAGGACAAAATTTGAATTAGGAGATCGATCATGAAGAAAGAACTGTTGGAGATTCTCCGGTCGGAAGTGGCGCCCGCCCTCGGGTGTACCGGCCCGATTTCCGTCGCCTTTGCCGGTGCGGCAGCCAGGCAGGCGGTCGGCGGAACCCCGAAGCGCGTCAAGCTGACCAGCGATATGAACACCTATAAGAACTCCATTGCAGTCGTCACCCCGGGCACCAGCTTTATGGGCGTCCTGGAGCCGACCTGCCTCGGAGCATTCTATGGAGATGCCGATCTGGGTCTGGAGGTTCTCAAGCCCGCGAAGGACGCAGATGAGGCGTTTGTCCGCGCCTTCGCAAAGGAGCACGCCGAGGTCTCCATCAAGTGGGACTATCACGGCATGGGCATCTACATCGACGTAGAAGTGGAAACGGAGCGGGGGACCGGCCGTGTCATCGTGGCACAGGCCCACGATCGCATCGTCCTGCGGGAGGTCAACGGTGAAGTCGTCTACCAGGACCCGTCCTTTGACATCAACGACCAGGGCTTTGACGGCCGTGCGCCGATCCGTGATTTCTGCATCCGCGACTTCTACGAATTCTCCACCGAAGCGCCCCTGGAGGACATCAGCTTCCTGAACGAGGCCATCGACCTCAACACGGCCCTGGCCCAGGCGGGCCTCGACGAAAAGATGGGCGCCCAGTTCGGCTTCAGCTTCAGCCGTCTGCCCGGCGACCATGCCTATCTGCGGGCCAAATGTCTTGCGGCCGCCGCCTCCGACGCCAGAATGTCCGGCGCCAACCTCTCGGCCATGAGCTGCGCCAAGAGCGGCAACGTGGGCATCGCCGCCTCCGTGCCCCTGGTGGCCATCGCGGAGGATCTGGGCAAGTCCCGGGAGGAGCTGATCCGGGCCATCTGCATGAGCTATCTCATGACGATCTACATCAAGAGTCACATCGGCCGTCTCTCCGCCATGTGCGCCTGCGCCATCGCGGCCAGTCTCGGTGTCGGCGCCGGCTGCTGCCTGCTGATGGACCTCGGTCTGGACGGCGTGGAAAAGACCGTCAAAAATATTGTGGGCAGCATCGGCGGCACTCTCTGCGACGGGGCCAAGTTCGGCTGCGCCATGAAGCTGGCCACAGCCGCCGGCGTGGCTATCGAGTCCGCCCGCCTGGCGCAGTTGGGCAGCGCCATTCCGGACGGCAACGGCATTGTCTGCTACAGCGCCGATGAAACCATTGCCATGCTGGGCCGCATTGCCGCCCCGGGCATGGTCAGCGCCAACGAATACATGGCGCAGGAAATCATCAACCGTGAAAATGCCCGCGTCTGAGGGCAATCCAGGAAAGAAGTGTTGATTCATGGAAAAACTGAAATTTGGCATTCTGGGCGCCGGCTGCGGCGGTCAGTCCATGGCGGCAATCCTGATCAATCAGGGCTGCATCGTCAAACTGATGGACAAAAATGCGGAACTGGTGCAGGGCCTGAAGGACGCCGGAACGATTACCCTCACCGGTAAGATCGAAATGCAGGCTCCGGTTCCGGCCTGTGTCACCACCGACGCCGCCGAGGCTATCGAGGGCGTGGACGTCATTCTGGTCGTCACGACGGCCGATGGCCATGAGGATGTGGCCCGGGCCATCGCCGGATCCATTCAGCCCAATCAGACCGTCGTGCTGAACCCCGGCATGTTCTGCGGCAGCCTGGCCTTCAAGACCGCCCTGAAGCGGTATGGCTGCCCCCACGATATCCTGGTGGCCGAGATGGCCGACCTGATGTTCGCCTGCCGCAAGGTGGAGACGGGCACCGTGTTCCATTCCGGCCTGAAGAAAAAGGCCGTCCTGGCCGCCGTCCCCGCTTCGGAGACGGGACGGGTTGTGGAGCTGCTGAAGCCCTATTTCCCGATTGTCACGCCGGCCGAGGACATCCTGCACACCGCCATGTCCAGCATCGGCTGCGTGCTCCACTGCGTTCCCATGATTATGAACGTGAACCGGATCGACGCGGGCCAGAGCTTCGACTACTACATGGAGGGCATTACCCCGAGCATCGCCCGGATCGCGGAGCAGGTGGACGCGGAGCGGATCGCCCTGGCCAGGGTCCTGGGCATCGAGGTTGCCTCCACGGCCCAGAGTGTCATCAACGGCTACGGCTCCCACGGCAATAATCTCTATGAGGTCATCCAGACGACCCAGGCCTATGTCGGCATCAAGTCGCCCGCGAGTCTGGCCCACCGGTTCTGTGCTGAGGACACCTTCGGCTCTCTGGTCGGCTTTGCCACCCTGGCGGAGGAGCTGGGCGTGCCCACGCCCGGTATGGACGCCATCATTACCTGCATCAGCATGGCCACCGGCATCGACTACCGGAAAGAGGGCCGTACGGCGGAGAAGGTCGGCCTGAAGGGCAAGTCCGTCGAAGAAATCTACGAAATGATCCGGTGAGGAGCGGCGGCCAGATATGGAAAAGACAGCTTGGCGCGTCTGCGGCGAGGACGATGTCGCAGTCGTGCTGGAGAATGTCGCCGCGGGAGACACGGTGTGCTGCGAGGGGGAGACCCTGACCGCAGCCGCCGACATCCCGCAGGGGCATAAGATCGCCTTCCGTCCGGTTCCGGCCGGCGGAATGGTTCGGAAATACGGCGTTGCCATCGGCGAGGCCATCACCGCCATTGCGGCCGGGGACTATGTCCACACCCACAATCTGCGGGATATCACCGAGGAGCTGTGCGCGGCCTATGACCGGCAGTTCCGGGAAACGGAGGGACAGGTATGAGCGAGACACCCCTGACCGGTTACCGCCGCAAGGACGGCGTCTTCGGCGTCCGGAATTACGTGCTGGTCATCTCCGTGGTCCACTGTGCCAACGCCGTGGCCCAGCAGATTGCCCAGGCGGAGGACGTGCCCTGCATCACCCATGAGCACGGCTGCACCGAGGCGGAGATCATCGCGGAGCGCACGATGCTCGGTCTGGCCCGTGCCGGACAGAATCCCAACGTATTCGGCGTGCTGCTGGTAGGCCTTGGATGTGAACAGCTCAGCGCCGGGAAGCTGGCCGAAGAAATCCGGAAGCACACGGATTATGTGGAATACCTCTCCATCCAGGCCTGCGGCGGCCCGCCGCAGACCGTCGCCGCCGGCGTGCAGATTCTCCGGGAGATGAAGCACGCGGCCCGGAGCCAGACCAGGGAACCGATGCCCTTTGAGCAGCTCGTGGTGGGCGTTCAGTGCGGTGGCTCGGACTGGACGACGGCCCTGGCGGGCAACGCCGTCATCGGCGAGATGACGGACCGCATCGTGGCCCGGGGCGGCTCCGTCCTCATGGGCGAGGTCTACGGCTTCCCCGGCAGCGAGCACATCGTCGCGGAGCACGCGGTGAACCGGCAGGTCGGCGCGGAGATCATGCAGATGGTCCGGGAGCTGCGGGCGGATTTCATCCGCAAGACCGGCTACCCCATCGAGCGGGTGAACCCCACGCCGGGCAACAAGGCCGGCGGCATCACGACCCTGGTGGAGAAGTCCATGGGCAATGTGAAAAAGATGGGCTCCGCGCCGATTCAGGGCATTCTGCAGGTGGGCCAGCGCCCGCCCCATCCCGGCCTCTGGATCGTGGACAGCCGGAATGAAGGGCCGGATTCCTTCAATATCACGGCCTTTGCCCTCTCTCTGGCCCACGGCGCGGTGTTCAGCTCCGGCCGCGGCACCCCGGTGGGCAACGCGGTGTTCCCCGTTCTCAAGCTGACGGGCAACCCGGAGCGCTATGCCATGCTGGAGAGTATGCTGGACTTCAATGCCGGCGTGGTGCTCCGCGGCGCGGATCTGGACGAGACCGGCGAGGCGCTGACGGACCTGCTCCTGCGGAAGCTGAACGGCGAGGAGACGAAATCGGAGATTAACCGGAACCGGGAATATACGATTCCCTACGGCGGGCTGCGAGGCGAAACGGAATGAAAAAAGCGGCTCCGCTGCTGGCGGGAATCACGGCGCAGATTCTGTTCGGCTTCACCATGCTCTTCATCAAGCGGGGAATGGCTGCCGTCGGGCAGGATACGATGAAGTACCTCGCCTTCCGCTATGTGATTGGCTTCCTCTGCATGACCGTGCTGATTCTGCTGGGTGTGATCCGGGTGAACTTTCGGGGAAAGAGCCTGAAATTCGCCATCCTCTGCGGCCTCTTCAATCCGGTCGTCAGCCAGGTGCTGGAGACGACCTCCACCCGCTTCGCGCCGACGGCCCAGATCGCCATGCTCTCCAGCATCTGTCCCATCGTGGTTGTGGTGCTGGGCGTGCTGCTGTTCCGGGAAACGGTCACGGCGGTCGGCGTCGGCTTCTGTGCCCTGTCCGTTTTTGGCGTGTTTCTCACCAGCATCGGACCGATGGAGGGAAGTACATCCACCGGCCTGATTCTGATCATCCTGATGATCATTGTCGTGGCCTTCGGCCGGATTTTCCTGCGGGAGGCCCGGCAGAGCCTGTCGGCCTTTGAGACGGTGTATATCACCACCGGCATGGGCGCGGCGGCCTTTACGGTCTCAACGCTGGTGACGCACGCATCCAGAGGCGACCTTGGAACATTTTTCACAGGACTGGGCAGCTTTGACTTTATCTCCGCGGTTCTGTATATGGGCATCGGCTCCTGCGTCATCGCTTTCTCCCTGATGGCCTACTCGGCAACGGGCCTCTCTGTGGAGGTCTACGCCGCCCTGAACACCATCTATACGGTGGTGACCATGGCTGTGGGCGCGCTGCTGCTCCATGAGCGGCTGGAGCTGCTGGACATTCTCGGAACGGCGGTGATCCTCTGCGGCGTGATCGGCGCCAGCTTCAGCGGCCGGACAAAGCCCGCGTCCGCCTCTCCGCCGGAGACGGAGAACGAAACATAACGGCATCCTCTGCGCCACCCGGAACCATCGTTCCGGGTGGCGTTTTCTCTCCTGCCGGGGCCGTTTCGATATTTCTGAGAAAATATCACGCAGATTTGCGCGGAACTATTCCCTATTTGTGCATCTTGTGATATAATGAACTTGATTCAAAATAAAATCTGGCGTTTTGCACAAAATTAAACCTGAAAAATCGTTAGCTATCATACAATTTTTGAAAGGAGGCTTCTGCGTATGTCCCAAGTCGGCAAAAGCGTCACCCGCGTCGACGCCTACGACAAGGCCACCGGCAGGGCCATGTATACCGACGACCGCTGTGACCGCGGCGCGCTGGTCGCCCGGGTCTGCCGCAGCACCATCGCCCACGGCTACGTCACCGCCGTCGATACCTCCGAGGCCGAAAAGATTCCCGGCGTCGTGAAAATCGTCACCTGCTTCGACGTGCCCGACATCAAGTTCCCCACGGCGGGCCATCCCTGGTCTGTGGAGGAGGCCCATCAGGACGTGGCCGACCGGCGGCTCCTGAACCGCCATGTCCGCTACTACGGCGACGATGTGGCCGCCGTTGTGGCCGAAAACGAGGTGGCCGCCAAGCAGGCCGTCCGGGCCATCAAGGTGACCTATGAGGAGCTGCCCTTCGTCCTCAATCCCCAGGAGGCCATGAAGCCGGGCGCGCCGGTCATCCACAGGGAATACCCCGACAACGTTCTCAAGCACACTTCCATTCGCAAGGGCGACTATGCGGCCGCCATTCAGGAGCCGGGCCTGATCTGTGTCGACAAGTGGTACGAGACGCCCATCGTCCAGCACTGCCACATCGAGAACCACATTGCCTGCGCCCACATGGAGGGCGGGCGGCTGGTCATCGAGTCCTCGACCCAGATCCCCCACATCGTCCGCAGAACCGTCGGCCAGGCCCTGGGCATCCCCTGGGGCAAGGTGCGCATCATCAAGCCCTACATCGGCGGCGGCTTCGGCAACAAGCAGGACACCCTCTATGAGCCGCTGGTGGGCTACCTCTCCATGCAGGTGGGCGGCCGCCTCGTCAAGCTGGACGTCCCCCGGGAGGACACCTTTGTCTCCAACCGGACGCGCCACGCCATCCGCTTCCACATCATCTCCTGGCTCCGTCCCGACGGCACCTACGCCGCCCGGAAGCTGGAGATGTTCTCCAACCAGGGCGCCTACGCCTCCCATGGCCACTCCATCGCCGCCAAGGGTATGGGCTGCTTCCCCCAGATGTACCCCTGCGACAACGTGGAGTGCGACGCCTGGACGGTGTACACCAACACCCCCGTGGCCGGAGCCATGCGGGGCTACGGCATCCCCCAGGCCATGTTCGCCTTTGAGAGCCACACGGAGGACGTCTGCCGCCGCCTCGGCTGCGACAGTCTGGCCTTCC
>CAMGPO010000017.1 GCA_946060825.1 uncultured Clostridia bacterium
GCGGTCGAGGGACGCCAGCATCCGGGGATAGCGCTCCGTCAGCGGCTCCATCTCCCGGTAGACGGCGAGCAGCCGGGAGAAATTGCCCCGGCGCTTGGGCCGCAGGGCCGCCAGCTTCTCCGGGAGGCCGCCGCCCCAGTCGCGGAGAACCGGATCCGGGCTGTCAAAGGCGTCCTCCAGCGCCTCGGCGAAGGCCAGCAGCAGGACGGCCCGCTCATGGACGGTGAAGCGCCGGTCGGCGGCGATGGAGAAGGCCACGGCCCGGCCCCGCAGGACGGCGTAAAACCGGCCCGGGTCGATGTCGTTGAGGGACGGCGGGGCGTCGTCCACGGTCTCGGTGATTGCAAAGGGCGTCTCCAGGATCAGGCGGCAGGCGGCGGGGCAGGAGAGGGACACGCCCTCCTCGGCGAGGCCGCCGAATTCGTAGCGGAACCGGGGATAGCGGTCGCAGACCCGGCTCAGGGCCTGCTCGCCGTAGGTGAATTGGAGGCTGCACAGGCCGTCGGACCGCAGCATCGGACAGCCGCCGTCCCGGAAGGCCAGATAGCTGTCGCCCTCCTCGTCCCGGCAGAGGCAGGCCCGGACCCGTTCGCCCAGAGGGCCTTCCAGCGCCTCGTAGTACCGCCGGGTCTCCTCGTCGACGACGACCTCCCAGCTCCGGCAGCAGGTGTCCGGGCAGGCCCCGGCGGCACAGGCAAAGGCGGCATAGTAGGACGGCGCATGGCGCTTCATGGAGATTTCCCCTTTCAGGTTTGAATTGGCGTAAAACTGGAAATCCTTGGTAATAACAACCAGGGAAAGGAACTTGCGCAATGAAGAAACGGAATGTCCGGCTGCTGGCGCCGGTGCTGCTGCTGGCCCTGCTGATGCCCTCCGCCGGAGCGGCGGACACGGCCGAGATCACGGAATGCCGCGCCGATGGGAGCGGGGTCACGCTGGAATGGACGGACTGCGGGGCGGACCGCTATGAGGTCTACCGCTCGTCCCGGGAGCATGGCACCTACGTCCGGATCGCCGTCACGCCGTCGTCTACATACCGGGACACCGGAATCCGTCCCGGTCAGGTCTTTTTTTATCAGGTGCGGCCCCGCTGGGACAGTCCCGGCGGCACGCGGTACGGCCCCTTTTCGGCTCCGGCGGGCCAGTGCGGCGTCCGACTCGTCAGCGCCCCGGCCACGGCAAATCCCTGCTGGCAGCAGGGGCGCACTATCCGCGTCACCGGGCTGATGCTCCACAGCGTCGGCTGCGCTCAGGAGAGCGGGGCCGTCTTTGCGAGCGTCTGGAACCAGCCGGAGGCGGATGTGCTGGTCCACGCGGTGATCGAGCCGGGCGGGACGGTCTATCAGCTGGCGGACTGGGAGCGGCGCTGCTGGCACTGCGGCGGCAGCGGCAACGACTACCTGATCGGCGTCGAGATGACGGAGCCGAATGAGCTGGTTTACACCTCCGGCACCGAATTCATCTGGAGCGGCCGGGCCCGGGAAAAAGCCATCGACAACTATAACACGGCGGTCAGCCTCTTTGCCAGCCTCTGCTTTCAATATGACCTCGACCCGATGACCGCCATCCTCTCCCATAAGGAGGGCGGTGAGCGGGGCATTGCCTCGGGTCACGGCGACCCGGAGCACCTCTGGACCGGCCTCGGGCTGAACCTCACCATGGACACCTTCCGGCAGGACGTCCGGAAGAAGATGGCCGGCAGCTACCGCGACCGGACGGTTGCCGACTCTGCTTCCCCGGCGGCGACGGTGACGGCCGACGTCCTCAACGTTCGCAGCGGGCCGGGCATGGCCTATGATGTGCTCGGCGTCCTGGAACAGGGAAGCGGCGTGGCGGTGCTGGAGGTGCGGCAGACAGCGGACCGGATCTGGGGCCGCCTCGCCTCCGGCGGCTGGGTCTGCATGGACTACGTTGGGTGATTGCACGACGGCGCTTTTTCTGATACAATAAACATAATCAGAAACAGGCCGGAGGTCAAGCCATGAATATCCTGATTTGCAACGTGGGCTCCACATCCCTCAAATATCAGCTCTTCGCCATGGACAGGGGCGAGCAGGTCATCGCCGCCGGCGGCGCGGAGCGCGTCGGCGGGAGGGAGAGCGGTTTCTACTGGACGGAGAACGGAGAAAAGCGCCGGGAGCGTCTGGCTCTGCCCACCCACCGGGAGGCCATCGAGCGGATGCTGCGCCAGCTCCCGCCGGAGGCGGCGGTGGACTGCGTCGGCTTCAAGGTCGTCCATGCCAAAGGCGTCACCGGCGTCCAGTACCTGACGGACGACGTGCTGGCCGCCATGGAGGCCTTCAATTCCGTGGCCCCGGCCCACAACCCGCCCTATCTCGCGGCCATCCGCCAGTTCCGGGCTTTGATGCCCGGCGTGCCCCTGATCGGCTCCTTTGAGACGGCCTTCCACGCCCAGATGCCGCCGGAGGCCAGACTCTATTCGATCCCCTGGGAGCTGAGCGAGCGGTATGCCATCCACCGCTACGGCTTCCACGGCGCGTCCCATGAATATATGACGGAGTTCGCGGCGGAGAAGCTGGGCCGCCGGGACTTCCGGCTGGTCTCCTGCCACCTCGGCGGGAGCGGCTCCCTCGCCGCCGTCCGGGACTGCAGGAGCGTCGACACCTCCATGGGCCTGTCCCTCCAGTGCGGCGTCATGCAGAACAACCGCATCGGCGACATTGACCCCTACATCATCTTCTATCTGGCCGAGGAATGTGGCATGACCCTGCCGGAGATCAAAACCATGCTCCAGACGAAGAGCGGCCTCCTCGGCATGAGCGGCGTCTCCAACGACCTGCGGGACGTGGAGGATGCGGCGGCTGCCGGAAATGAGCGGGCACAGATTGCCCTGCGGGCCTATACCTACGGCATCAAGAAGTACATCGGCAGCTATGCGGCGGCCCTCGGTGGGCTGGACGCCATCACCTTTGGCGGGGGCATCGGCCGCAACAGCGCCCGTGTCCGGGAGCAGGCCCTGTCGGGCCTCGATTTCCTCGGCGTGGAGCTGGATCTGCAGAAAAACTGGTCGCCCAGGGGCGGCGATGATGTCTCCCGGGACGGCAGTCCAGTGCGCATCTACGTCGTCGATACCAACGAGGAAATCGTCGTGGCCCGCAAGGCCGCCGCTCTTTTGATGGGAGGCTGAGCCGTCCGTGCCAAGCGTCAGTGTAATCCTGCTGCTGTCTCTGGTCAGTGCCGGCGCGGCCTTTGTCCAGCGGGTCAGCGGTTTCGGATTCGGCATCTTTGCCATGCTGTTTCTGCCCTATTTCCTGCCCTCTCAGGCGGCGGCGTCCACGGTGGCGAGCCTCATCTCCTGTGTTTGCAACGGATATAACGCCATCCGGTACCGGAAGTCTGTTCGGCCGCGGATCATGCTGCCGCTGGTCTGCGCGGCTCTGGTCACCATCCCCATTGCCGTCCGGTTTTCCGCCGTTGGGCCGGAGCACCTGCTCAAGCGGCTGCTGGGCGTGGTGCTGATCCTCCTGAGCCTCTATTTCCTCTTTTTCAGCAAGCGGATCCACATCCGCCCGACCATCCCCAACGGCCTTCTGGCCGGCGCCCTGGGCGGCACGCTGAACGGCCTGTTCTCCACCGGAGGCCCGCCGGCCGTTCTCTACCTGATGCACGCCACCGAAGACAATCTGACCTATTTCGCCACGATCCAGGCCTACTTCGCTCTGACCAACATCTATTCCTCCACGATGCGGGCGCTGAATGGCCTCATCACCCGGGAAATCCTGCTCCTGTCCGTCCTGGGACTGGCCGGTTGGTGGATCGGTGACCGCGTTGGTACGAAGGTCTTCGCCCGGCTGAACCCGGAGCGCCTGCGCCAGGTGATCTACATCGGCATGATCGCCAGCGGCATTCTGATGCTTGTTTGAACAAAGCCCGGCAGTTTAAAACTGCCGGGATTTTTTTTGAAAAAATTTTCGGAACCCCCTTGACAAATCTGTATGATTGTATTATTGTATGAATTAGTTAATACAACAACACAAAAACACGGAGGCAGCATATGGAGTGGAAAATTCTGGACAACCGGCCGATCTGGGCGCAGCTGCAGGAGCAGTTGACGCTGCGGATCATCGCCGGAACCTATCCTCTGGGAAGCCGCCTGCCGTCGGTGCGGGAGCTGGCCGCCGAGGCCGGCGTCAACCCGAACACGATGCAGCGCGCTCTCAGCTCCCTGGAGGGCAGCGGCCTGGTGGCCGCCAACCGGACGGCGGGCCGGTTTGTGACTGAGGATCGGGAGCGGCTGGACGCGATCCGCATGGAGTTCGCCCGCAGCCGGATGGAGGAATACCTTGCCGGCATGGAGACCCTCGGATTTACCCGGGACGAAGCCAAACAACTATTGATGGAGGAAGCATAGAAATGGAAGAGAATCTGATTGTCTGCACCGGCCTGCAGAAGCGCTTCGGCAACGCCGCCGCCCTGCGCAAGGTCGATCTGACCGTGGGGCGCGGAAAAATCGTCGGCCTGCTCGGCCCCAACGGCAGCGGAAAAACCACCCTGATCAAGCTGCTCTGCGGCCTGCTGCAGCCCACGGCCGGCGAGATCCGCATCGACGGCCAGGCCCCCGGCCCCTACACCAAGTCGATCGTCAGCTACCTGCCGGACCGGATGTACTTCGCGGACTGGATGACGGCCAACGACCTGATGGACTTCTTTGAGGACTTCTACAAGGATTTCCGCCGCCAGAAGGCGGAGGCCATGTGCGCGGCCCTGGGCCTGCAGATGAACCAGCGCATCAAGACCATGTCCAAAGGCACCAAGGAAAAGCTGCAGCTCATCCTGGTCATGAGCCGGGAGGCCCAGCTCTATCTGCTGGATGAGCCGATCGCCGGCGTCGACCCGGCGGCCCGGGACTTCATTCTGGACACAATCCTCGGCAACTACAACGAGAACGGCACCGTCGTCATCTCCACCCACCTGATCTCCGACGTGGAGAAGGTGCTGGACGAGGTGATCTTCCTGAAGAAGGGCGAGGTCGTCCGGCAGGATACCGTCGACCACATCCGGGAGACCGAGGGCAAGTCTGTGGATGCGTTGTTCCGCGAGGTGTTCCGCACCGTGCCCTACGGCGAGTATATGCCCCACCCGCGGGAATGGGACTGTGCCGCCCATGCGCCGGAGAAGCTGGAACCGCCCGCGCGGGCAGAAAATCAGGAAGGAGGCGACGCCCAATGACCGGTAAACTGATGAAATACGAGCTGCGCTCCATGCTGCGCACATTCCTCCCCCTCTGGGGCGCCATTCTGGTGGTGGCCCTGCTGAACCGCTGCACCCTGCAGATCGAGAGCCTGCGGGACTGGCTCGGCGGCGTACCCGCCATTCTGATGATGGTGCTCTATGTCATCGCCATCATTGCCATCGCCATCGTGGCCCTGGTGTTCATGATCCAGCGGTTCTACAACGGTATGCTCAAGGACGAGGGCTACCTGATGTTTACCCTGCCGGTGAAAACAAGCCAGCTCATCTGGGGCAAATGCCTGTCGGCCACGATCCTGACCTTTGTGACCTCCCTGATCTGTCTCGTCTCCGTGATGATTCTGGTGGTGAACAACGACCTGATCCATGAGATGCAGGAGCTGTTCTCCAGCTTCAACGCGACGGTCATGTACTACTCCAACGGGCTGGAAATCCCCGCCGGTTTTATGCCCCAGGCGATCCTGCTGATGCTGGTGCTCGGCGTGGCCTGCATCATCGCGGAGATCCTCCACGCCTATCTGGCCATGGCCATCGGCCAGCTCGCCGGCAAGCACAAGGCTGGCATCTCGATCCTGGCCTACATCCTCATCAGCATGGCCCTGAGCACCGTTACCAGTTCCTTTATGGCCAGCAACGGCTTCGGCATCGGAAACCTGCTGGAAAACGTGAGCTGGCTGGAAGATGTCGGCATGACCGGCGGCCTCTGGCTGTTCTTCGGCTTCAACATTTTGGTGGCGGTGCTGCAGATCGTGATCTTCTACTTCCCGACCAACGCCCTGCTGAAAAACAAGCTGAACCTCGAATAAGCGAAATCCCCCGGAAGCGAAGCTTCCGGGGGAACATTTTTATTCGCCGGTGAAGGTCTTGCAGTAGGGGGCCAGGGTGCAGCGGTCACAGGCCGGCTTCCTCGCGTCGCAGACGGCGCGGCCGTGGAGCACCAACCGGTGGCAGAAGTCGGAGCTTTCCTCCGGCGGCAGAATCTTCCAGAGCTGTTCTTCCACCTTTCCGGGATCCTTGCCCACGGTCAGGCCCAGCTTGTTCGTGATGCGGATGCAATGGGTGTCGCAGACCACGGCGGGCTGGCCATAGAGGTCGCCCAGCAGCAGGTTGGCCGTCTTGCGGCCCACGCCCGGGATCCGCAGCAGGGCCTCCATGGTGTCCGGCACCTTTCCGCCGTATTCGTCCCGCAGCATCTGGCAGGCGAGGACGATATCCCGGGCCTTGTGGTGGTAGAAGCCGCAGGAGCGCACATAGTCCTCCACCTCGGCCACGTCGGCTTCGGCGAAGTCGTCGAGGGTCGGGAACCGCTCGAAGAGGGCGGGGGTGATTTTGTTGACCCGTTCGTCGGTGCACTGGGCGGAGAGCCGCACCGAGATCATCAGCTCGTAGTCCTTTTGATATTGCAGGGCGCAGAGCGCCTGGGGATAGGCCTCCTTCAGCGCGGCGACGACGCCCTGGACGCGGGTGGCAGTCTCCATCGTCATTCCTCCTTTTTCGACAGTATAGCACAAAACCCGGCGAATGAAAAGCGAGAAAAACCGCCTTGCGGCTTCGGGCCATCCGCATTATAATAGGAGGAAAACCAGAGGAAAAGGAGGCGCTGCCCCATGTACAGACCGCTGGCCGACGAGCTGCGGCCGGAGACCCTCGACGACGTCTGCGGCCAGGCGCACATTTTGGGCCCGGGCGCGCTGCTGCGCCGGATCATCGACTCCGGCAATATCCCGAATATGATCTTCTACGGCCCCTCGGGCGTGGGCAAGACCACCGTGGCCAATATCATCGCGAAGCGCACCCACCGCAAGCTCTGCCGCCTCAACGCCACCACGGCCTCCTCCGGCGACATCAAGGAGATCGTTGCCCAGCTCGACACCTTCCTGGCTCCCGACGGCGTGCTGCTCTATCTGGATGAGATCCAGTATTTCAACAAGCGGCAGCAGCAGTCGCTGCTCGAGCACATCGAGAACGGCAAGATCACCCTGATCGCCTCCACGACGGAGAATCCCTACTTCTACATCTATAACGCCATCCTCAGCCGATCGACGGTCTTTGAGTTCAAGCCCATCACCCCGGAGGCGGCGGAGCAGGCGATTCACCGGGCCGTCCGCTATATGGCCGAAAAGACGAAGCTGATCCCCGACCTGGAGCCGGAGGTCGTCGGAACCATCGCCCGAAGCTGCGGCGGCGACCTCCGCAAGGCCGCCAACACCGTGGAGCTGCTGTTCACGGCCTCCCGGGTGGAGAACGGTGTCATCCACATCACCGAGGCCGACGCCGCCGCCATCTCCCAGAAGTCCTCCATGCGTTATGACCGGGAGGGCGACCAGCACTTCGACGTGGTATCCGCCCTGATGAAGTCCCTGCGCGGCTCCGACCCCGACGCCGCCCTCCACTACCTGGCCCGGCTGCTGGAGGCCGGGGACCTGAGCGGCGCCTGCCGCCGGATTCTCTGCTCCGCCAGCGAGGACATCGGCCTTGCCTACCCCCAGGCGATGCCCATCGTCAAGGCCTGCGTGGACACGGCGTTGCAGCTCGGCCTGCCCGAGGGGCGGCTGGCCCTGGCCGAGGCCTGCATTCTGCTGGCCACGGCCCCGAAGTCCAACTCCGTGGAGGCGGCCATCGACGCTGCCATCGCCGACGTGAAGGCCGGCGTGACGGGCCAGATTCCCCGGGAGCTGCAAAACGTCCACGCCGACGGAACCGGCTTCGAGCGGGAGCAGGGCTACCTCTATCCCCACAACTACCCGGGCCACTGGGTACGCCAGCAGTACCTGCCCGACGAGCTGAAGGACCGCCGTTACTACGAGTACGGCGACAACAAGACGGAACAGGCGGCCAAGCGCTACTGGGACGCTGTCAAAACACCGTGATCTGGCCGGGGCCGTACTCCCAGAAGTCGATGTGGCCACTGGTCTTATAGTAGGTTACGGGCTGGGGCGTCACCGCGCCCGGGTCGAGGCGGTGGAGGGCAACCAGCTTGATTTTCTGCTTTTCCGGCAGAATGGATTTGATGTACACGGAGACGGCGTCTCCCTCCCGGAGGTCGGGATTGGGATCGGCCAGACCGGAGAGGTTCGGCAGCAGCTCCACAAAGGCGCCGTAATCCTTGACGCTGCGGACAATGCCGGTGACGGTCTGGCCCGGCCGGAAGGCGGCGGCGTTTTCTGCCCAGGTGCCCAGCAGCTCCCTGTGGGTCAGGAAGATGCGGCGCAGCTCCCGGTCGAGGAACTTGACGGCGGCGTAGATCCGCTGGCCCTCCCGGAACCGGTCCCGGCTGTGGGCGATGCGGGAGACGGAGATGCTCTCAATGCCCAGCAGGGCTGTGATGCCGCAGCCCACGTCGCAGAAGGCCCCGAAGGCCGTCAGGCTGGTCACCACGGCGGGGATGATGTCCCCCGGCGACCAGGCTTCAAAGATGTGGTCCAAGGCCTCCTCCTGGGCGGCCCGCCGGGACAGCACCGGCGGCAGGCCCTCCGGCAGCTCCGTGACGCGGAAGCAGACCGGTTTGCCGACCCGGGAGAGAATGGCGATCTCCCGCAGCGTTCCCTCCCGGATGCCGACGGCGGTCTCTTCCCGGGGGATGACGCCCCGGACACAACCCAGATCCACGAAGAGGTCGTGGTGCTCATCGCACTTGTAGGCGATTCCCTCCAGAATTTCGCCGCTGAGCATGGCCTTTCTCAGCTCCTCTTGGGTGTAGGGCGCCGGACGGGGATGCCGGCCCTCGGGAAGATAACAATTCATCTTGGACCTCCTTGATTTGATCGGAATGACAGCAAACCTGTTATTCCAGTCTATGCGGAGGCTCCGGCGGTTCGTGAATGGTTTTTCCGCCGCAGCGGCAGATGGCGTCCAGGACAAAGGGCATATCGGCACTGCTGGTCAGCACGGTCAGGACAGCCCGGTCCTCGGCGGGCACCATGACGGCCCCGCTGAGACGGCTGGGGATGCCGCTGCCGGGACAGTGGGCGCCGGGGTCGGCCCAGACGGGCCGCTGCCGGTTCAGGGCCGTGCGCAGGCCCCGCTCCCGGCATAGGGAGGACGCCTCCCGGGCGGCGCTGACGCTGGAAAAGGATGCGGAGATGGTTCTGGTCATGGTGAAGTCTCCTTGCTTGTGATAACAAAAGATTGCCCGGTTCCGGGCGGAATATACGGAGGGTACTATGGACGTACGGCTACAGGATATTTTGGTCATGAAGAAGCCCCACCCCTGCGGCAGTGACCGCTGGCTGGTGCTGCGCACCGGTATGGACTTCCGCCTGCGCTGCTGCGGCTGCGGCCATGAGGTGCTGCTGCCCCGGAGCAAGGCGGAGAAGAACATCCGCAGGATCCTGCGGGAGGAATGACCGCAAGTTTTTTCAAAATCCCGGACAACGCCCCAGAGAAGGGCGGGGAAGGGACGGCCTTTCGGGGAGGTTTTCCCGAGAGACAGCGGGCCATGGCGAGAACCGGCCGCAACTCCGAGACGGAGTTGCGACCGGTTTTTTTGCGTGTACAGGCTAGGATAGTACCAGAGGCGCGCGGCGTGAAGAGCGGAGAGTTAAGATTGGAGAGTGAAGATGTCATTCTGAGGAGCGTATGCGACGAAGAATCTTTCCGCAGCTGGCTCCGAACAGATTCTTCGCTTCGCTCAGAATGACATCGCAGCGTTTTCCGTAGGAGCGGACGACTCTGTCCGCCCAAAGCGCTCCGACACCCACGCTGTTCCCGTTTGGCGCGCCGGGTCGTCGCACCCTGCGATCACACCCTCCTGTTATTCTGAGCGGAGCGAAGAATCTTTTACACCCGGTCCCGGAAGGATTCTTCGGCCTGCGGCCTCAGAATGACATCGCAGCGTTTTCCGTAGGGGCGGACGACTCTGTCCGCCCAAAACGCGCCGGTTTGCACCTCGTATCGTCCAAAGCATGAACGCCGGGTAGGGCGGGACCCATGTGTCCCGCCGCGAACCTGCCGACTCGCACTCTGCTCC
>CAMGPO010000018.1 GCA_946060825.1 uncultured Clostridia bacterium
CCGCCGGCTCTGCCGGCTGGTTTCCAGTGCGGTTTCAGATTCTTCCGTAGAGCTTTGTCATTTCGCCAATCTCTCTTGCCAGCTTCTCTGTGAGCTGTCCGGGCGCCAGGCGCCAGCGCCAGTTCTTGCCGTCGGTGGTGCCGGGATGATTCATCCGGGCGCCCTCTCCCAGCTCCAGCCAATCCTGCATCTGGGCAACGAACATCTTTGCCACGGAACCCATACCGGCTCGGATGACGGCACGGCAGATGCTCTCGTCCGGACCCTTGGCCAGATAGCGCACGGCGTAGGCATAGTCCTCCGGACTCGTGGCCTGGGACCACTGGACCAGGGTCTCATTGTCGTGGGTGCCGGTATAGCAGATGCAGTTGTTATCGTAGTTGTGGGGCAGATAATCGCTCGGCTCCCGGGAGTCAAAGGCGAATTCCAGCACCTTCATGCTGGGGAATCCGGATTTCTTCACCAGGGCCACGACCTCCGGCGTCATGAAGCCCAGGTCTTCTGCGATGAACTGGAGCTCCGGCAGCTCCCGCTTGATGGCGCGGATCAGGTTCATGCCCGGGCCCTTGACCCAGACGCCATTCCGTGCTGTCAACTCGCCGTAGGGCACGGACCAATAGCTCTCAATGCCGCGGAAATGGTCAATGCGGACGACGTCAAAGAGACCTGCCGCGGCCCGCATCCGCGCAATCCACCAGCTGTAGCCGTCCTTCTTCATGCGCACCCAGTCGTAGAGGGGATTGCCCCAGAGCTGGCCATCGGCGGAAAAATAGTCCGGCGGCACACCGGCCACACATCTGGGCCGCCGCTCCTTGTCGAGCTGGAAGCTGCGGGGACTGGACCAGACGTCGGCGGAATCCAGCGGAACATAGATCGGCACGTCGCCGATGATCTGGACCCCGTGGGCATGGGCGTAGCTCCGCAGGGCCTTCCACTGGACAAAGAACTCATACTGAAGGAAGCAGTGGAACTGGATCTCCTCCTGAAGCTCGGAGCGGTAATACTCCACTGCCTCAGGCTTATGGTTGCGGATCTCCTCCGGCCACTCGCTCCAGGGCGCCCCGCCGAAATGGCTCTTGATGGCCATGAACAGGGCGTACTCGTCGAGCCAGGAGCGCTCCTCCTCCGCAAAGCTGGCAATGGAGGATTCCTGAGCCCGGAAACGGGCAAAGGCTTTTTTCAGCACCGTCAGGCGCTGCGCAAACAGGATACCGTAATCCACCTTGGTCGGATCCTCAGACCAGGTCACAGAAGCGATCTCCTCCGGCTCCAGCAGTCCCTCCTCCACCAGCAGATCAAGGTCAATCAAATAGTGGTTGCCGGCATAGGTGCTGAAGGTCTGGTAAGGCGAATCGCCATAGCCTGTGGGACCCACTGGCAGAATCTGCCAGTAGCGTTGGCCCGCCGCCTGCAAAAAGTCCACAAACTGGAAGGCTGCCTTTCCCAGGGTGCCGATCCCGTAAGGGCTCGGCAAAGAAGTGATATGCATCAAGATTCCACTGCTTCGCATGATTTCGAATCCTCTTTCATTTCAGCGTTCAACCTTTTTACACTCTCATAAATGGTAAGGTCGTAAGGGATGGTAAGGTGTCTGGACGGCGCACCGTCGATAGTGTCCAGCAGAATCTTCACGCAGTCAGTCGCCATCTGCTCCGTCTGCTGCCGAACCGTCGTCAACTTTGGGGTATAGAACCGGCCCACGGGCACGCCGTCAAAACCGATGACGGATACGTCCTCCGGCACCCGCAGATCATGGTCATAGATGCAGCGGATGGCACCGAGGGCCAGCACGTCGGCCATGGCAAACACCGCTGTCACACGATGGCCGCAGGAATTCAGCACCCGCTCCATGGAGGCGTAACCGCCCTGCAGAGAAAAGCGGGTCGTCTCATAGCTGCACAGCTCCATGCCAGGATACTGCCGCAGAGCCTTGGCGCAGCCTTCATACCGCAGGCGACTGATCTCGGACACCTGGCAGTCACCGCCGATGACGGCAATCTCCCGGTGGCCCTGATCCATGAGATAGGATAGGGCCGAGCAGGCGGCAGCCGCGTCGTCCGTACTCACGCTGGAGAGGTTGGCAAAGCCCAGGTGGGCCGCCGTGTTGGTCACCAACACGGCGGGCACCTGGATCTCGCCGAAATCTGCCAGGAAATTCTGGCTGGTTCCGCCCAGGAACAGGATCCCAACGGGTTTCTTCTCCCGGCAGAGCTGAAGCGCGCAGTGGACCTCATTTTCGTCCTCATCGATGTAGTGGACGATCAGGGGATAGTCTGTTCCGGCCACACGGGCCTGGATCTGCTCCACAAGCTGGGCAAACAGTTCGTTGGCCCGTCCCTTGACGATGACCACAATGGAGTTGCTCCGCTGCTGCTTCAGATTCTTGGCATTGCTGTTCAGTTCAAAACCGGCCTCCTTGACGATGGCCATGATGGTTTCCCGCGCCTTGTCGCTGACATTGGGCTGGTTGTTCAGGACGCGGGATACCGTGCCCAGGGAATAGCCCGACAGGCGGGCCAGGTCTTTGATGGTCATAAGGGGATTTCCTCAGAAGTGTGTTTATCCTTTGACTGCGCCGGCGGCAACACCTTTGATGATATATTTCTGGCAGAATAGGTAGACAATGATGATGGGCAGAATCGCCATCATGATGATGGCCATGGTCGCGCCCAAATCGACGGTGCCATAGCTGCCCTTCAGATACTGGACATGGATCGGAATGGTTCTGTACTTGGTGATATCCAGCACCAGATAGGGCAGGAGGTAGTCGTTCCAGACCCACATAAGCTCCAGGATGCCGACGGAAATCAGCGTGGGCTTGAGCATGGGCAGCACCACCAGGAAGAAGGTGCGGACCGGTCCACAGCCGTCGATGGCCGCAGCCTCTTCAATCTCCAGAGGCAGGCCCTTAACAAAGCCGACGAACATGAAGATCGCCAAGCCGGCGCCGAAGCCCAGATAAATGACAGGGATCGTCCAGGGGGTGTTCAGATGGAGCTTGTCCGCCGTATCGGTCAGGGTAAACATGACCATCTGGAAGGGCACGATCATGGAGAACAGGCAGAGATAGTAGAAGAGGTTGGCAAAGCCGCTGCCGACGCGGGCGATATACCAGGCGGCCATGGAGCAGCACAGGAGGATCAGCACCGTCGAGACAACGGAGATCCAGACGCTGTAGCCCGCGGACTTCAGGAAAGGATAGTTGCCGAAGGTCAGGCCCTTGAGATAGTTGGCAAAACCGACAAAGCTCTCGCTGTTCGGAAGGGCAAAGGCGCTCTGGTTGATGCTTGCGTTGCTCTTGAGCGAGTTGATGACAACCTCGAAAATGGGCATGATCCAGACGAGGCAGAGCAGCACAAAGACCACGGTCAGAACCGTGCTGGCATTGGAATAGCGTTTCACTTTCATTACTGCTGAACCTCCTTTTTCCGGGTTGCATACTGCTGAGACAGCGCCAGGACGGCGACCAGCAGGAAGAAGATCACAGCCTTGGCCTGAGCAACGCCGTGGTACTTGTTACTGATATTATAAGTGGAATAGATATTCAATGCCATCAGTTCGGACATATTGATCTTGACTTTGTTTACCTTGTCAATGACCTGAGGCAGACCGCCGGTAAGAGCCAGGTTCTGGTCAAACATCTTGAAGGAGTTGGTCAGGGTCAGGAAGGTGCAGATGGTGATGGAGGGCATCACATTGGGAATGGTGACCCGGAACAGGGTCTGCCAGCCGTTGGCGCCGTCGATCTTGGCGGCCTCCATCATATCCTCGGGCACCGCCTGGAGGCCGGCGATGTAGATAATCATCATGTAGCCGATCTGCTGCCAGGCCACCAGAATGACCAGGCCCCAGAAGCCGTAGGTGGCGTTCGCCGCCAGATAGGTACCGTAGTTCTTCAGAATCGCGTCGAAAATCAGGGACCAGATATAGCCCAGAACGACGCCGCCGATCAGGTTCGGCATGAAGAAAACGGTGCGGAACAGGTTGGAGCCGCGCATCTTCTGGGTCAGGGCGTAGGCGACCGTAAAGGCAAAGACGTTGATGACGATGATGGACACCACAGCAAAGGCCGCCGTGTACCAGAAGGCGTGGGCAAAGCTGGCGTCGGTGAACGCCTTGGCATAGTTGGCAAGGCCGACCCACTCCGCGTCACTGGGGACGTTGAAGGTGCAGAAGGACAGGTAAATTCCCTGCAGGAAGGGCCAAATGAAGCCGATGCAGAAGCAGAGAAACACCGGCAGAATAAACAGCGGGAACCACTTCCGGATAGGGCGGCGGAGCAGATCACTGTTCACAGCGGAGCCGTCACGTTTTTTCTTTTTGCGCAATGAAATCATCCTCTCTTTCCTTTTTTGAAACATGGTTGTGATATGGCTTTCCCTCCATAAGGCACAAACATACCTCCTGCGCAGGGCAAGGAGCAGGTTTCTGCCTATGGAGCGCCACCGGTTTGAGAAGCGGGGGCCGGGCTGTTGCCCGGCCCCCGTCAGCATTGATGTATGAAGCTGTTGCCGTTGAATCAGCCGTTCACAGTGGCATACTCAATGGCCCAGCCGTCCACACAGGCGGAGACAACCTCGTCCCAGTTGGCGTCGGACTGATCGGCGGAGTAGGCAGCCAGAGCGGTGACAACGCCGGCTCTCCAGGAGTCCACATTGGGGGTGTAGTTGAAGGCCCAGGACACGGTGTACTTGCCCGCATTGACCAGATCGTTGGCGTCGGCGCAGAACACGTTCTCAGGAGCCTTGGCAGACTTGAAGGGAACGGAACCGAACTGCTCAGCCAGCATAGCGGTGCCCTCGTCAGAGGTCACGACCCAGTACATGAAGTCGAGGGTAGCCTGGATGTCTTCCTCAGAAGCCTGCGCGTTGACAGCCCAGCAGTTCTCGGTGCCGGAGCAGAGACCAGCGTCAGCCTCGCCGTCGACGCCGCAGTAGATCGGGATCATGGCCAGGTCTTCGGCGTTCATCTTGTAGCCAAGATCGTCGCTCAGAACCAGGTTGGAGTACTCCCAAGTGCCGTTCTGATAGAAGACGGCCTCGCCATTGCCAAACTGCGCCTCGGCCTCGTCACCGGTGGAGCTGGTCAGGGAAGCGGGATCGGCAGCGGCATTGTTAATGTAGAGATCCCAGATGTTGCGGAAGTTGTCCATGTAGGCGCCGGTGATCTCAGCGGGCTGCTCGGTCACGCCGTCATCACGGAACTCGTAGTACAGAGGCATATTGGCCAGGTGGCCGGAGAATCTCCAGGAGGAGCTGCCGTCCAGGCCGGAAGCGGTGAAGGCGTCGAAGCCCAGTTCGTCAGCGCGGGCGTGGATGTCCTCGGCGACGGTCTTCAGGGAAGCGAAGTCGGTGATTTCGTCCAGGGAGTGGCCGGCCTCTTCCAGAAGCGCGGTGTTGACGATGATGCCGAAGCTCTCATAGCAGTAGCCAGCAGCCTTCAGCTCGCCAGCCTCGTTATAGAGGTTGAAGCTGTCGGTGGACAGTTCGTTGGCGAAATCGGTGCCAGTCAGGTCGAGGCAGTAGCTGTCCCAGTTGGCCAGGGCGGCAGCGTTGCCGCAGTTGAACAGGGTGGGGGCGCCATCCTTGCCCATCTGAGCGTTCAGGGTGGTGTCGTAGTCGCCGGAAGCAGCGGTGACGACCTTGACGGGAACACCGGTCTGCTCCGTGTAGGACGCAGCCAGAGCCTGCCAGGCGGCATCAGCTTCGGGCTTGAAGTTCAGGTAGTAGACAGAACCGGCAGCGGAGGCGGCGGGCTCTTCAGCAGCGGGCTCCTCAGCGGCGGGCTCTTCGGCAGCGGGTTCCTCAGCGGCGGGTTCTTCCGCTGCGGGCTCCTCGGCGGCAGGCTCTTCGGTCTTGGCAGCGCAGGCGACCAGGCTCAGAACCATCATGACAGCCAGAAGCAGTGCAATCAGTTTCTTCATTGTTACATTTTCCTCCTAATCGTATTGGTGAGGCAGATATGGAAACGTTTCCATTTCTGTCTGGGAGTATTATAGCACTATATTTTCCTGTTTTTCAATCGTTTTTACGAACTTTTTAACAAATCAGCGTTTTCCATAATTTTTTTTATTTTTTTTGTACGTTTTGGCGAATCCGCAGTTCAGCCGGCAGAAGCGTCGGGTTCTGCTGCGCCGGCAAAGCGGATGACCAGCCGGTTGGGCAGGCAGACAATGGGCGCACCGCCGGAGCAGGCGCCCCGCTCCATGCAGATGTGATCCGGGCAGTCCGCCTCCATGACGCGGATTGCTCCGTCCTTTACTTCTATGGTATTGCTGCCCGTCTCTGCGTCTACGGTGAAGATCTGGTCGATCCCCAGATTCACGGTTTTCACCAGTTTGCCGTCCGACCAGATCTCCGCCCGGGTGCTGCCGCTGCCGGTGAACAGCACCGCCGTCAGCACCACGCCCAGAAGCAGCAGTGTGCCAAAGAGCAGGAGCCAGTATTTTGTCTTCATCGCTCAATCACCTGGAATTCCTCACATGCAAAGCAGTCCCGGAGGCCCCCGGTCACATAAATCCTTCCGTTGTCCGTAACCAGCACCGCTTCGAAGTCATCCCGACTGCGCCAGAACTCCGCCGCCGCATCCAGCCCCATGACATAGAGGGCCGTGGAGAGGCCGTCGGCCAGGAAACCGTCCTCCGCCACAATGGTGACGGAAGCCAGACCAGATGATGCCGGATATCCCGTCGCCGGGTCTAGAATGTGGCAGTACCGCGTTCCCGCTTCCTCAAAATAGCGCTGGTAGCCGCCGGAGGTGACGACCGCCGTCTCCCCCACCTCGAGGACGCCGAGGTAGCTGTCCTCGCCGCCCCATGGATCCCGGATGCCGACCCGCCACCGGCTGCTGTCGGGCTTCAGGCCCACGGTCTGTACGTTGCCGCCGAGCTGCAGCAGGGCTGATTCCACGCCCGCCGCCTTCATCTCCCGGGCCAGCACCGCTCCGGCATAGCCCTTCGCCACGGCTCCGAAATCCAGCTCCGCCCCGTGGGCTGCTGCCATGCCGTCCTCCAGCTCCACCGTACCGGTGCGGACCTTCGCCAGCATCTCCGCAATCTCCGTCTCCGCGGGCACGCGGTATTCCCCTGTCGTGAAACCCCAGAGCTTCACCAGCGGGTAGATCATCGGGTCAAAGGCCCCGCCGGTCTCCTCCCGCAGGGCCAGACTCCGCTCCAGCAGTGACTCCGTGTCCGCCGACAGGGCCACGGTCTCGCCGGCGTTCAGCCGGGCGAGCTCGCTGTCCGCCCGGGTGACCGACAGTGCCGCCTCCAGCTCCCGGATCCGCTCCACCGCCGCTTTGACGTGATTCCCGGCGTCTGATCCCCAGACCGTCAGCTCCATAACCGTGTCCATGGCAAAGACCGTCTCCGCCGCCTTCTTTTGGCCGCAGCCGCAGAGAAACAGCAGGGACAGCAGCAGGAGCAGGGCCGTGTATCGTCTCATTTCATCACCGGTTTCCTCGGAATTTCCCCCTCAATATACCAAACTCCCGGCCGGTGGTCAAATACTATCTCCGTTTGTCCGGATCGCGGAAAATTTCCTCGAATTTTTCCTGTTTTTCTGCAAAAAATATTTGACTTTGCAGGGGCCTGGTGCTATAATTGGAAAGCCGCATTGAAGAGGTTCAAGCTGGACACGCTCCACACCTCCAGAGCGAGACTACAAAAAAGGTAGGTGCAACCATGCAGGCAATTATTGTTACCGGCGGCAAGCAGTACAACGTCAAGGAAGGCGACGTCATCTTCGTTGAGAAGCTCAATGCAGAGGCCGAAGCCACCGTGACCTTCGATCAGGTTCTGGCAATTCTGGACGGCGAGAACTCCAAGTTCGGTGCTCCCATTGTTTCCGGCGCAGCAGTCGAGGCCAAAGTCCTGAAGAACGGCAAGGGCAAGAAGATCCGCGTCTTCAAGTACCGCGCCAAGAAGGACTCCAAGAGCTGCAAGGGCCATAGACAGCCCTATACCAAGGTGCAGATTGAAAAGATCGCATTCTGATGACCAGAATTGAGTTTTTCAATCCAGAGGGCAGGATCGAAGGATTCTGCTGTGCGGGCCACAGCGGCTACGGCGAGGAAGGGACGGACATCGTCTGCGCCATCGTTTCCGCCGCTGTCAACCTGGCCGTCACCACCATCGTGGATGTGATGGGCGTGAAGGCAAAAGTCAAGGTGAAGGAAGACGAGGCCCGGATCACCTTGAGGCTCCCCGCCTCCTGTGAAGAGCATGAGGATTCGGTTCAGGATCTCCTGACCGGCCTGATGCTGACCCTTTGCAGTGCGCGGGACGACTATCCGGATTATATCGAGGTTATGGAGGTGTAACACCATGTTTAAGATCAGTTTCCAGTTTTTCGCACATAAGAAAGGCGGCGGCTCTACCAAGAACGGCCGTGACTCCGAGTCCAAGCGTCTGGGCGTAAAGCGGGCTGACGGTCAGTTCGTTCTGGCCGGCAACATTCTGGTTCGGCAGAGAGGCACCCATATTCATCCCGGCACCAACGTCGGCATCGGCTCCGACGACACCCTGTTCGCCCTGGTGGACGGCAAGGTCAAGTTCGAGCGTATGGGCAAGGACCGCAAGATGGCTTCCGTGTATCCCATCGAGCAGTAATTTGTTGCATCAGGGACCCCGAACATACTCCTATGTTCGGGGTCTTTTCTGTCTCCCTATGCGAAAGGAGCGATACCATGTTTATCGACAAGGTCAAAATCTACGTCCGGGCCGGCAACGGCGGCAACGGTGCCGTCGCCTTCCGGCGGGAAAAATATGTGGCGGCCGGCGGCCCCGACGGCGGTGACGGCGGCCACGGCGGCAGCGTCGTCCTGCGGGTAGACGATAACCTCTCCACCCTGATGGACTTCCGCTATAAAAGAAAGTATACCGCCCCCTCCGGCCAGGACGGCCAGGGCGGCATGAAGAGCGGCAAACGCGGCGAGGATCTCGTCATCAAGGTACCCCGGGGCACCGTCATCCGGGATGCCGGGACCGGCGAGATCATCCAGGATATGTCCTCCTCCGAGGACTTCGTCCTCTGCCGGGGCGGTCGCGGCGGCTGGGGCAACAAGCACTTCGCGACACCGACCCGCCAGGTGCCCCGCTTCGCCAAGGCTGGTCTGCCCGGCGAGGAGCACGAGGTCATCCTCGAGCTGAAGCTGCTGGCCGACGTGGGCCTGGTCGGCTTCCCCAACGTGGGCAAGTCCACCCTTCTCTCCGTGACCTCCAACGCCCACCCGAAGATTGCCAACTACCACTTCACCACCCTCTTCCCCAACCTGGGCGTCATCTACGTCGACGAGGGCGTCTCCTTCGTCATGGCAGACATCCCCGGTATCATCGAGGGCGCTGCCGAAGGCGCAGGCCTGGGCCATGATTTTCTGCGCCACATCGACCGCTGCCGTCTGCTGGTCCACATTGTGGACGTCTCCGGCAGCGAGGATCGGGATCCCATCGAGGACTTTGAGAAGATCAACGCCGAACTGGCCCAGTACTCCCCCGACCTGGCCGCCCGGCCCATGCTGGTGGCCGCCAACAAGGTGGACCTGCTGCCGCCGGACAGCGACAATCTGGAACGGCTGCGCGCCTATGTGACGGAACGAGGCTACGAATTCTTCGAGATCTCTGCCGCTGCCCACCTGGGCACCCGGGAATTGATGCGACAGGTGGCCTACCGGCTCCAGTCCCTGCCGCCGGTGATGGTCTACGAGCCGGAGTATGTCAAGCCCCTGGCTGAGGCCGGCGATGTCAGTGACCTCCGGATTCTCCACGACGGCAGCACCTGGATCATCGAGGGCACCTGGCTCTCCCGCCTGCTGAACGACATCAACTTCGCCGACTACGAGTCCCGGAACTACTTCGACCGCCAGCTCCGCAAGTCCGGCCTGTTCCAGCAGCTCGAGGACATGGGCATTGAGGACGGCGACACCGTCAGCATCTACGATTTTGAGTTCGACTACGAACGGTAAAAGACATTTTTTGCAAGATTAAAGATTTTAAATTTCATTACCATTCAAAACACAGGGCTATTCCACTATAATAGCACCCTGTGTTTTGTTTGTTTTACACAATTTTTATTATAAAAAACACAATTTCATACAATTTTTCTATGTCACCTTGCAATTCCTGCTGCGGTTTTTTTGCTTTTCCTGCTATTCTTCAA
>CAMGPO010000019.1 GCA_946060825.1 uncultured Clostridia bacterium
GGTTGCTGCCGACGCAGGCGCTGCTGCCGTAGGTGAAGAAGCAGGAGAGGTCGAAATTGGTGGGCAGGCGTATCTCCGCCAAATAGGCGTCGAAGTTGCCCACGGCCAGGGCATAGCGGAAGTCCTCCTCGCCGTAGGTCGTGACCTCTGTCATCACGCCCAGATCCGTGAGCTGTCTGGCGATGGTCTGGGCCGTCTGCACCCGCTTGGGGTTGGTGTCGCTGACGATCAGCCGCACCGGGCTGCCCGGGTTGGGCTGAACGCCGGATGCCTGCAGGCAAGCCTGGAAGGAGCCTGGGTTGTAGGTATAGCTGCTGGCCAGGGCGCTGTCATAGAGGGAGGACAGGGGCGAGCAGGGCAGCGAGGCAGTGAGGCCGAAGCCGCCGTAGATGTCGGAGACGATGGTCTCCCGGTCGACGGCGAAGGTCACGCCGGAGCGAAGCGTGGAGCTGTAGAAATAGTTGCTGCTCTGGTTGAAGCCCAGGTAGAGCATGACCGTAGTGGGACAGCCCCAACGCTCGTTGTCGCTGT
Organism: uncultured Clostridia bacterium; assembly: GCA_946060825.1. Taxonomy (GTDB): domain Bacteria; phylum Bacillota; class Clostridia; order Oscillospirales; family Oscillospiraceae; genus RGIG3159. The sequence goes on from CAMGPO010000019.1 coordinate 532, forward strand.
GAAAGGCAGCCAGAGTCGAAGCGCCGGGATCCGTATAGGCCAGATCGGCCCCGCCAAACTCAAAGGTGTTGCGGACGCTCAGGGGGTCATCGGCATCGATCAGCTCCAGACGGCCGGCGTCCACCACCGGCGCGGTGTCCTGCCACCAGCTGTGGTTCCGCTCCAAAGCGGAGCTGCCCATGGTGTAGGGCCCGGTGCCGAGGGGCACGGCACTGCTGACCGTCGCGCCCTTGACGATGGGCACATCCAGCAGCAGGGGCAGATTCTCGTAGGCCGTGCTCAGGCGGATGATGACACCGTAGGTGCCGTCCCGCTCGATGGAGGTGACCCGCTCAAACCGGAGGCCATAGAGGCTTGAGCCCTTGGCCGCCAGCAGGGAGGTGACCACATCGCCAGAGGTCAGGCCGGTGCCGTCGGAGAAGGTCACATCCTGCCTGAGGTCGAAGTGCCAGACCTTGCCGTCCTCGGAGACGGCACAGCTCTCGCAGAGCAGGGGCCGGGCCTCGAAGCTGCCGTCCACGACGAACAGGCTTTCGTAGAGCAGGGACAGGATGACCTGGTTGGTGACGCTGGTGCAGGTATAGGGGTGCAGGCTCTCGCCGGCCTGCCAGACGATGCCCCGGCTGGCCGCCGGACCGGCGACCTGTTCCTCCGCCGGGGCTTCCACAGGGATCTCCTCCCCGATCTGGGAGCCCTCGGGCGTCTCCTCTCCGGGACCGACCGTGTCGGCCAGGGATTCCTGGGAAATGGTCTCCGTGACACAGCCGGTGAGCAGGCTCAGCAGCAGGGCACAGCACAATATCAGCGATGAAAGCCGTCTTGCCATGGGCTTTCCTCCTTTGCGAGTCCCATCGGGACGGTTATTTCAGGGTGATGATGGCGGCCAGGGAGCCGCGATGACCGTTCGTGCGGCGGTGGGACCAGAAGCGCTCCGGCTCACAGGCGGTGCAGTCGGGGCAGACGTCGATCTCCCGGACGCCTGCCCGCCGCAGCCAGATCGCATTGAGCAGCTTGAGATCCACATGGAAGTGGACCTCGCCGTCATAGGGGGCTGCGTCGCTCTCCCGGTCAATGGCCGGCAGGGCATCGGCGCCCAAAGCCGCGAGCATGGCGTCAGGCACCTCCCGGTGGGTCTCGAAGCAGCAGCGGCCGATGCAGGGGCCGATGGCAGCCCGCACGTCGGCAGGATCGGTACCGTACTCCGCCGTCAGCTTTTCCACGGCCCGGGCCGCGATCCCGGCGGCAGTGCCCCGCCATCCGGCATGGACGGCGGAGACGGCCCGGTGTACCGGGTCATAGAGCAGGATCGTCGGGCAGTCAGCTCCGTAGGCCACAAGGGCGACCTCCGGCTCATCGGTCACGATACCGTCCCGCTCCCGGGAGGTACCGCGGAAATGGCTGTTCCGGTCGGCCCGGCCCACCCGCTCCACAATGGTGGAGTGGATTTGCTCGGACACGACAATGTCCTCCGGGGCGAAGCCGACGGCGTCGCCGAGGATCCGGAAGTTTTGGAGGACGTTTTCCTCCCGGTCGCCCCGGCGCCAGCCCAGATTCAGACTGGCGAGGTAGCCCTCCGAAACGCCGCCGCGGCGGGTGGAGAAGCAGTGGGGCGTGTCGATCAACGTGGAAACGAGGTATTCAAGATCTCCGGTTCGGACGGTCTGGATGCTCATTGTTCCTCCTGTCGGCCTGCCAGCCGGGCAAGATCCTTGTCCCGGCAGCACTTCTTGTATTTCTTGCCGCTGCCGCAGGGGCAGGGGTCGTTGGGGCCGACCTTGACGGTCCGGCGCACCGGCTGGCGCTTGACGGTCTTGTCGCCTGCGCCGCCCTCCTGAGTAACGGTGGCGACCTTCTTCCGCTTGACCTCTTCTCTGGGCTTAACCCTGGCGGCGAAAAGGCGGCGGACCGTCTCCTCGCGGATGGCGGAGATCATGCTCTCGAACATCTCGTAGCCTTCCTTTTTGTAGGCCACGACGGGATCCACCTGGCCGTAGGCCCGGAGCTGGATGCCCTGCTTGAGGTCGCTCATGGCGTCGATCTGATCCATCCAGTATTCGTCCACGACCCGCAGCATGATGACCCGCTCCAGCTCCCGCTGCACCGGCTTGCCGGCGGTCAGGTCGTTGGTCTGCTCGATGCTGCGATAAATGTCCTTCGCCTTTTCCAGCAGGCGATCTTCCATCTCCTGCTTTTTGAGGCCGTCGAAACTGCCCTCCAGCACCAGCTTCGGGAAGATGGAGCCAAGAGAAGCCAGCAGCTCCTGAAGCTGCTCCGGGTCGCCGAGGGTGGTCTGCTCGCCGTAGGCGGCGTTCACGGCGGCGCTGATGACCGACTTCATCATGCCGGCGATGGCATTCTGGAGATCCTCGCCGTCCAGCACCTGACGGCGCTGGTCGTAGATGACCGTTCTCTGGGTGTTCATGACGTCGTCGTACTCGAGGACGTTCTTTCTGGTCTGGAAGTTGCGGCTCTCCACGGTCTTCTGGGCGTTCTCGATGGCGCCGGAGAGAATCTTGGCGTCGATGGGGGTGTCCTCGTCGATCTTGAGGGAGTCCATCATGCTCATGATCCGGTCGGAGCCGAAGAGGCGCATGACGTCGTCCTGCATGGAGAGGTAGAACCGGGTCTCGCCGGGGTCGCCCTGACGGCCGGAACGGCCGCGGAGCTGGTTGTCGATCCGGCGGCTCTCATGGCGCTCGGTGCCCAGGATGCAAAGGCCGCCGGCGGCCTTGACCTGCTCCGACTCCTTGGAGGTGTCGGCCTTGTGAGCGGCGTAGGCCTCCTTGTAGCGGGCGCGGACGTTCAGAATTTCCGGATCCTCAGTCTCGGCGTAGGAATTGGCCTCGGCCAGCAGCGCCTCATCGACGCCTGCCTTCCGCAGGTCGGCCAGAGCCATATATTCGGGGTTGCCGCCCAGCACGATGTCGGTGCCGCGGCCGGCCATGTTGGTGGCGATGGTGACGGCGCCGAGACGGCCCGCCTGGGCCACGATCTCGGCCTCCTTCTCATGGTGCTTGGCGTTCAGCACCGTATGGGGGATGCCCTCCCGGCGCAGCAGCTTGGAGAGCAGCTCGGATTTCTCGATAGAGATAGTACCCACCAGCACCGGCTGGCCCTTTTCATGGCAGGCCTTGATCTGAGCGATGACGGCCCGGAACTTGCCAGCCTCGGTCTTGTAGACCACGTCGGGGTTGTCCAGACGGATGACGGGCTTGTTCGTGGGGATCTCGATGACGTCCAGCTTGTAGATAGCGCTGAACTCCTCCTCCTCGGTCAGGGCCGTGCCGGTCATGCCGGAGAGCTTCTTATAGAGGCGGAAGAAATTCTGGAAGGTGATGGTGGCCAGGGTCTTGGACTCGTTGGCGACCTCGACGCCCTCCTTGGCCTCGATGGCCTGATGGAGGCCCTCGTTGTAGCGGCGGCCGTACATCAGACGGCCCGTGAACTCGTCGACGATGATGATCTGGCCGTCCTTGACGACATAGTCGATGTCCTTCTTCATCAGGCCCCGGGCCTTCATGGCCTGGTTGATGTGGTGGGAGATCGTGGCATTCTCCGGGTCGGCCAGGTTTTCAAGGCCGAAGTAGCGCTCGGCCTTCTCGATGCCCCGGGCTGTCAGGGAGCAGACCCGGTCCTTCTCGTTGACGATGTAGTCACAGTCGTAGTCGTCCTGCTCCTGCTTCTCATCCACATCGGCAAAGACCTGGGCTTTCATGGAGCTGACCAGCATATCGGCCATCTCGTAGAGCTTGGTCGACGCCTCGCCCTTGCCGGAGATAATCAGGGGCGTCCGGGCCTCGTCGATGAGGATGGAGTCCACCTCGTCCACGATGGCGAAGGCGTGGCCCCGCTGGACCAGCTCCTGCTTGTAGATGGCCATGTTGTCCCGGAGGTAGTCGAAGCCCAGCTCGTTGTTGGTGCAGTACGTGATGTCGGCGGCATAGGCTGCCCGGCGCTCATTGCCGGTCAGGCCGTGGATGATGAGGCCGACGCTGAGGCCCAGAAAACGGTAAACCTTGCCCATCCACTCAGAGTCACGCTTGGCCAGATAGTCGTTGACGGTGACGATATGGACGCCTTCCCCGGTCAGGGCGTTGAGGTAGGCTGGGAGAATGGCCACCAGGGTCTTGCCCTCGCCGGTCTTCATCTCGGCGATGCGGCCCTGATGGAGAACGATGCCGCCAATGAGCTGCACCGGGTAGGGACGCATCCCCAGCACCCGGTCGGCCGCCTCGCGGATTGTGGCAAATGCCTCGGGCAGCAGGTCATCGAGGGTCTCCCCCGCCGCAAAGCGCTGCTTGAATTCGCCGGTCTTGGCCCGCAGGTCCTCGTCAGAGAGCTTTTTATAGTCATCCTCCAGAGCGAGAATCCTGTTCAGCTGCGGCTGCAGCCGCTTGACCTCCCGCTCGGAGCGTGTACCAAAGAGTTTTGTTACCAGTCCCAAAATATGCTCCACCTTTCCAAGGTACTTTCACACAGTTCTGTTTATTATATCACACTTACCGCTCTAAAAAAAGAAGATTCCGTGAACTTTCCGTTTTCCGGTAAAAAAGATTACGGGAAAGCGCGCCAAAGGCCCTTCCCGGGTGGGAAGGGCCCTTGCTGATACAGCTCAGTATTTTTCCATCTGCAGCATATCCAGCACGAACACGACAGTTCCGCCGCATTCGGCCTTCATCGGCACCGCCGACACCATTGGGTTGATCCCTCCGGTGCTCATGGGGGCGACGCCATGGTAGACAGTCTCGACTCTCCGGCCCGCCGTCTTTCTCAGCAGGCCCAGCACCAGATCGAGCTTTTCGTTCTCCACGCCGATCATAACGGTCACACTGCGCTTCTTCAGGAAACCGCCGGTAGAGTTCAGCATGGTCACAGAGATGCCGTGCTGATTCAGGGCGTACACCGTTTCACTGTAATCGTCGCCCTGCAGCACCGCGAAGATCAATTTGCCGCTGGTCTTCTCACTCATATGTCGCTCCTTTCCGTCCCCTCGGGGACAAATCCTGTTTTCTTTGTTCTTATTATAATATGATTTTGCTGCGGATGCAAGGGATTTTCGGGAAAAGTGCGCGATGTTTGACACGACTCCGCCCGGGCGGTATAATATTCAAAAAACAGGAGGATGCCCCATGCCAAACATCATTGAGATCTCCGATCTTTCCCTGCCCGGGCTGGATGCCTACGTCCGGCTGACTGACGCCCAGCTCCGCAGCCGTCTGGAGCCGGAGAAGGGCATTCTGATCGCGGAGAGTCCGAAGGTCATCGCTCGCGCTCTGGATGCCGGGTATGAGCCCCTCTCCCTGCTGATGGAGCGGCGGCACATCGACGGTCAGGCCCGGGACATCCTCGCCCGCTGCGGCGATGTGCCCGTCTACACCGGAGAACGGGAGCTGCTCGCCGCCCTGACCGGCTACGAGCTGACCCGGGGCGTCCTCTGCGCCCTGCGGCGGCCGAAGCAGCCCACCGTGGAGGAACTCTGCCGGAATGCCCGGCGGATTGCCGTCCTGGAGGGCGTCGTGGACACCACCAACGTCGGGGCCATCTTCCGCTCGGCGGCAGCCCTGGGAATGGACGCCGTTCTGGTCACGCCCACCTGCTGTGATCCCTTCCACCGCCGGGCCGTGCGGGTCAGCATGGGAACCGTATTCCAGATCCCCTGGGCCCGCATCGGCGAGAGCGCCGCCGACTGGCCCGGACCGGGTATGGAGCGGCTGCGGCAGCTCGGCTTCCAAACCGCCGCCATGGCTCTGAGTGACGACTCCGTCTCCATCGAGGATCCCCGGCTCGCCGCCGAGGAGAAGCTGGCCGTCGTCCTCGGCACTGAGGGGGACGGGCTGGCCGGAAACACCATCGCCGCCTGCGACTACACCGTCCGCATTCCCATGTACCACGGCGTCGACTCCCTGAACGTGGCCGCCGCCAGCGCCGTTGCCTTCTGGCAGCTCCGCGCCCGCTGAACCGTCAAAAAAGTCCGGAACGAGGTACCGTTCCGGACTTTTTCAGCTGTGCCGTTTCACAGGCTTCCTTTGAAGTGGGGAAGCAGCATGGCGCGGTTCTCCTCCAGATCGTCGATCAGAATGGTGTCCTTGGGGGAAATCCGAAAGGCCCCGCCATCCTCCGCGCGCACCGGCCTTTTCCGGGTACAGACCAGATATCTGCTGGTCGCGCCCCGGTTATCCCGCAGATCAATTTCCCCGACGTAAACCAGCTCCGTCCACAGGAATTCCCGGTTCCGGATTGCACCGAACAGCAGCCGCTGTCCGACTCCCTCGTCCGTGATGAAAACCTCCTTGTTCTGCGTCACGATCAGGAACAGACAGCACACCAGCGACAGTCCCACCAGATAGAGATACAGCAGAATCGCCGGGCCGGCAATCCGCTGCGCCACGAGAATCATCACGGCAAGCAGCAGCGTAGTTGCCGGCATGAACACGTTGAAAACCATTCTCCTCTTTTTCTCTGTTTTTCCATGCAGGGCTTTCATAGTTCTCTCTCCTTCTTAATGATTTTGCTCACTGCCGGGGCGAAGGACCAGCCAGACAGAAAGGCAGCTCCATGCGGTTCGCCTCCAGCAGGGCCTTGTCCCGCAGGATCTCACCGGCAGGGCCGTCGGCGGCAACCTGCCCGTGGGACAGGAGGATGACCCGGTCGCAGGTGTCGAGGATCATGTCGAGATCGTGGGAGGCGATCAGCTTCGTCATGGTCAGGCCGTTGATGGCCCGGATGACTGTCCGGCGGTTGACCGGATCCAGGGCTGTGGACGGCTCGTCCATCAGAATGGCCTCCGGCTCCATGGCCAGGATCGTGGCGATGGCCGCCATGCGCTTCTCGCCGCCGGAGATCTTGTGGTTATAACGGTGCTTCAGCTCCGTCAGCCCCAGCTCCGAGAGCACCCGGTCGACCCGGGCCTCAGCCTCCTCTTTGGAGAGGCCGTAGTTCCGGGGGGCGAACATCATGTCCTCATAGACCGTGGGCATGAACATCTGGTTGTCGGAATTCTGCAGGACGAAGCCCAGCTTCTTCCGCACCTCGCCAAGGTTCTGTTTCTTCACAGCGAGGCCGCCCACAGTCACGCCGCCCTCGCAGGGCAGCAGGCCCAGCAGGATCTTCATGATGGTGGACTTCCCCGCCCCATTGGCGCCGATCAGGCCCACAGCCTCGCCCGCGCCGATGGAGAAGCAGAGATTTTGGAGAACCGGCGTGCCGGATTCATAGGAAAAGGAAACATTCTGGAACTCGATCATCGGTTTTCCCCTCAAACAAACAGATTTCCCAGGAGCTGCGGCAGATCGTACAGCCGCGCCAGGACAAACAGGGCCGCGCATACCACGCCGTAGGCCACGGCTCCGGCCGTGCAGGGCGGCTGATCGGCGTAGTAGAACTCGCCGCGGAACCCCCGAAGCTGCATACTCTGGTACAGTTCCTCCGCCCGGTCCATGCTCCGCAGCAGGAGCTGGCCGAGAAAGGAGCCCCAGACCGAGATGTGGATGCCCTTCTGGCCGGGGGCGCGGAGGCGGTAGGCGTCGGTCATGACGGCGACCTCCCCGATCATGACGGAGATATAGCGGTAGGTCAGCAGCAGCAGCGTGACGAGCAGGGCCGGCACGTGGAGTTTTCGCAGGGCGGCGCAGAGGGCGTCGATAGACGTGGTGGCGATGAGCAAAAAGGAGGCCATCAGGGAAAAGACGCCCTTGAGCATCAGCGTAACCATGGACACCACACCGCCGGACACGGCCAGACCGCCCACATAGAGCAGGGGCGCCCGGTCAAAGAAGGGGTTCAGCAGGCCGACGGCACAGACCAGGGGCAGAACGATGCGCAGCTTATGGAAGCAGGTGCGGACGGGAATGCCGCTCAGCTGGAACACCAGAACCGGGTAGAGCACCATGACGGCCAGGCCGCTGAGCTGATATTTGGGAAAGGACACCACACAGACGATGTAGGCCAGCGTGACGAGCAGCTTGACCAGCGGGTGCAGGCGGTGGATGGGCGAGTCCTGGGCGGAAAGCTCGTCCATCTCCCGAAACTCGCGGGAAGCGGCGGAAATGTTGTTCATGGCGATCTCCTGACAAAAAGACGGGTAAGGGGCATCCGGGAGGATGCCCCTTGTCTTATTTTATCACAATGCTCAGGCTTTTGCAGCAGCTTTCTTGTGTTTTTTCCGGAAGAATCCGCCGGCAAAGCAGATGGCCGCGGCCAGAGCGGCCACAATCGCGGAGCCGACCAGACCGGAAACGGTCGTACCGGCAGCGCTGTCGCTGTTCGCAAAGGCGTAGTCCGGCAGGAAGGCCGTCTTTTCCTGGATGGAGGCCGCCGTGTCGGCGGCGGTGCTGCTGACGCCGTAGTTTTCCTCATCGAGGCCCATGTTCTCGCTGTAGCCGCTCTCGGCGTTGCCGAACATTGACCACTCGAGGCCGTCGGGATTGCCGCTGGCCACCAGAGACAGGCCGCCGCCCACCACTGCGACCACCACGGCCAGAATGACCAGCGTGGTCTTGAGGGAGCACTTGCTCCGAACCGCGTCGCCGGAGGTGTCCGCGTCCATGATAAGCTCCGGGCGGGTCTCATAGACGAAAATCAGTACGGCGGAGGTAATCAGGCCCTCGACCAGACCGATGGCCAGATGGATGGGCTGCATGACGGCGACAAAGGCGCCGAAGGGCAGCTCGGTGATGCCGGAGATCGAAGTCTCCAGGACGACGGAGAGGGCGCCAAGCTGGAGGGTCAGGACGCAGCCGAGGATGGAGGACAGGGCGATTTTCAGCCGGCCGGCAGTCCTTGCGCCGGATTTGCCGAACAGCTTGCTGTGCATGACCGGCTTCCAGATCAGGTAATAGCCGACGAAGCAGCCGTAGAAGGCCATGTTCCAGCAGTTCGCGCCGAGGGCCAGCAGGCCGCCGTCGGCAAAGAACAGCGCCTGAATGGCCAGAATCACGATCATGGACAGGAAGCCGGCCTGGGGACCGAGCAGTCCGGTCAGCAGCATTCCGCCGCAGAGGTGGCCGGAGGAGCCGGTACCGGGAATGGTGTAGTTAATCATCTGGCCCGCGAAGACCAGAGCGGAAGCCACCGCCATGGTGGGGAGCTTCTGGGTGTTTTCATCCTTACGGAGCGTTTTGATGGAGACTCCGGCGGCAACGCCGGTGGCGGCGTACATGGTCGCGGCCACAGCAGGGGCCAGCAGTGCGTCGGCCATATGCATGGTGGATACCCTCTTTCTTTATTTTCTGCTTTCATTATACCGGTACTTTCGGCGGCCGCAAGCCCCCCTGGGGGATAGATTTTTTCGTTTTTGGGGAACTTTTTTCGTGCTCCGGCGACAACAGCAAAAAATGTATGCAATTGATTTCACAAAATAAGGAAAAGGAGAGAACAACATGGCAATTTGGAATGCAGTCAGTACGTTTACTGATTGGATGTGGGGCAATCCCCTGCTCATTCTGCTGGTCGGCGGCGGTATTGTCCTTGCTTTCATCATCAAAGGAATTCAGTTCAGAAAATTCGGCTTCATCTGGCGCAATACCGTCGGCACTGGCAACATTGTGGGTGTTTCTTCCGCGATTGCGATCGGCGGCCCCGGCGCGCTGTTCTGGATGT
>CAMGPO010000020.1 GCA_946060825.1 uncultured Clostridia bacterium
GTTTTACCGCGCTGCGCGGAACGGTTGACTTTTCTGCGGCCTGTGCTACACTGAAAGCAAACAACAGGAGGTGTCCCATGGACCAGGAAATCACATTTGAAATGAATCTCGACGGCGAGCGGGTGACCTGCACCGTCCTCTTTACCTTCTCCTCGGAGGAGACCGGAGCCAACTATATGCTCTATACCCCCGACGACCCCGCCGGGACGGAGGTGCGCCTGATGGCCGCCCGCTTCGACCCCGAGGACGTCACCGTCCTCTACCCGCTGGCCGACGACCGCGACCGGGCCATTGTCCAGAGCTTCCTCGACTACGTCTCCGCCCACACCGGCGAGGAGCTGGGGGAGGAAGCGGAGGAGGATGACGGAATCCGAAACGTGGAGGATCTGCCCTCCTGAATGGCCGAATCGTGGCAGAACCGTCCGGTTTATGGGTTTTTGCTGATTTTTTTGTAAAAAGTTGTGAATATTGACCCTTGCCCCCATCCTGCTTCAATCGTATAATACCCAGAGGCCGCAGAGGGGCAAAGCGCCCCTTTCTCGGCCGGAAATGGGAGGACGGAGCGATGAAACGCAGTGCTGAAATCGATATGTGCAACGGCCCGGTGACGGGCAAGATCATCCTGTTTGCCATTCCGCTGATGCTGTCGGGTATGCTGCAGCTTTTGTTCAACGCCGCCGACGTCATGGTGGTGGGCCAGTTCTGCGGCAGCACATCCCTGGCCGCCGTCGGCTCCAACGGCGCGGTGGTCAACCTGCTGGTCAACCTGTTCCTCGGCGTCTCCGTGGGCACCAACGTGCTTGTTGCCCGGGAGATCGGCCGCCAGCACGCCGACCGGGTGTTCCGGGCGGTACACTCGTCCATCCTGCTCTCTTTCATCATCGGCATTTTCACCGGCGTCTTCGGCTCCACTATGGCTCCGAAGCTGCTCCATCTCATCAGTGTCCCCGATGACGTTTTGCCCCTGGCCTCCCTCTACCTGCGCATCTATTTCGTCGGCATCCCCGCCACGGTGGTCTACAACTTTGGCGCGGCCATCCTCCGGGCCGTCGGCGACACGAAGCATCCCCTCTACTACCTGACCATCGCCGGCGTCATCAATGTGGTCTGCAACGTCATCTTTGTCTGCTTCTTCAAGCTGGACGTTGCCGGTGTGGCCATCGCCTCGGCTCTGTCCCAGTACGTCTCCGCTTTCCTGGTGTTGGGATGCCTGATGCGTAAGGAGAACAGCTGCCGCCTGAGCCTGCGGATGCTGCGGCTCTATAAAAAGGAGACGCTGGAGATGATCCGCATCGGCATCCCCGCCGGCCTGCAGGGTACGATCTTTTCTGTCTCCAACGTCCTGATCCAGTCCTCCATCAACGGCTTCGGCTCCACGGTCATCGCCGGCAATGCCGCCGGAGGCAACATCGATCAGCTCGTTTACATTGCCATGAACTCCTTCCACCACGCGGCTGTCTCCTTCGTGAGCCAGAACGTCGGCGCGGGCAAGGTGGATCGTGTCCCCCACATCGCCGTGGGCTGCTATGGCCTCGTGGCCATTGTGGGGCTTGCCACCGGCGGGCTGTTCTATCTGCTGGGCCGTCCGCTGCTGTCCATCTTCTCGCCGGAACCGGCGGTCATCGACGCCGGTATGGTGCGCCTGAGCTGGGTCTGCCTGCCTTACTTCCTCTGCGGCCTGATGGACGTGGGCTGCGGTGTTGTCCGCGGCATGGGTCGGGCATGGATGCCCATGATCGTCAGCACCCTGGGCGCCTGCGTGCTGCGCGTGATCTGGATTTATACCGTCTTTGCCTGGGATCCCCGGCTGTCCATCCTCTATATGTCCTATCCGGTGACCTGGATCGTCACCGCCGCCGTCCATACGATCTGCGCTGTCCTGCTGATCCGCCGTCTGAAAAACCGTGTCCAGCGCTCTGCTGTCCACCAGATGCCGGCTTTGGAGCTGGGGCTGCGCGACGAAACCTGAGAAAGGAATGCGTCTATGCCCCTTCTGACCGCTGTTGCCGATGTGGAGGAACAGGCCAGCAGCTTTTCTGAATTCCTCAAAAGCCTGACCTGGGACAAGGTTCTGCCCGCTGCGATCCTCCTCATTGTCTGCCTGATCCTGACGAAGATCCTGACGACCCTCTTCGACAAGGCCATCGCCCGCTCGAAGATCGACCGGACGCTCCACCCGCTGCTGCATTCGGTCTTTAAGACGCTGCTGCTCATCCTGGCCCTGCTGGTAGTCACTGGCAGCCTGGGCGTGGACGTGTCCGTTCTGGTGGCCATCCTCAGCGTCGTCTCCCTGGCGGTCTCCCTGGCCGTCCAGGGCACCCTCTCCAACATTGTCGGCGGCCTCGTGATCCTGACGGCCCATCCCTTCCGGGTAGGCGACTATGTGGACATCGGCGGCACCGCCGGAACGGTGGAACGCATCGGCCTGACCTACACCGACCTCTGCACGCCGGGCAACCAGCAGGTACACGTGCCCAACAGCCAGGTGTCCGGCTCCACGGTCACCAACTTCACCGCCGCGGGCACCCGCCGGCTGGAGCTGACCGTCTCCGCCTCCTACGGGGACGGGACCGAGGCCGTCAAGGCAGCGCTGCTGGAGGCCTGCCGCGTGGAGGGCGTTCTCGCAGAGCCTGCGCCGGAGGCCCATGTGGCCGCCTACGGCGACTCGGCCGTCGAGTATATCCTGCGGGCCTGGGCGCCGGTGGACATCTACTGGGATGTCTACTATGCTGTTCTGGAGCGGGTGCGCACCGCCTTTGAGGCAAACGGCATCACCATGACCTACCCCCATCTTAATATCCACACCCAATGAAACGTTGCGCCGGGCCTCTGGTCCGGCGCTTTTTTGCGGGTGACTCCGAATACTTTGTGCATAAAATTGTGGAAACTGTGCAAAACATGGAGGATTTTCACGCCGTTTTTTGGAGAAAACGGGCATTGCTTTTTCGAGAGATCATGCTAGTATATTAGTACACTATCATAATAAAGCGATTGACGCTTTGAAGAAGGAGAGAATTGAACATGAAAAAATGGATTGCCATACTGTTGGCTCTGGTGCTCTGCCTGGGCCTGCTGACCGCCTGCGGCAGTAAGGCCGAGGAACCTGCTGCCGAAGAATCTGCTGCCGAAGAACCTGCTGCGGAAGCGCCTGCCGAAAGTGGAGAAACGACCACCTTCACCGTTGGCTTTGACGCTGAGTACGCCCCCTACGGCTACATGGGAGAGGACGGCGAGTACACCGGCTTCGACCTCGAGATGGCAGAAGCTGTCTGCGAGATCTACGGCTGGGAGCTGGTCAAGAAGCCCATCAACTGGGACTCCAAGGACATGGAGCTGAACTCCGGCACCATCGACTGCATCTGGAACGGCTTCACTGTGACCGGCCGTGAGAACGACTACACCTGGACGGATCCCTATGTGGACAACAGCATTGTCTGGGTCGTCAAGAGCGATTCCGGCATCGAGACTGAGGCCGATCTGGCCGGCAAGAACGTCGTCACCCAGTCCGGTTCCTCCGCCTACACGGCTCTGACCGCTGAGGAGGACAACGACGAGAACCTGGCTCTGGCCGCCACCTTTGCCGATCTCCAGAGCGTCGCCGACTACAACACCGCCTTTGCAAATCTGGATTCCGGCCTGGTGGACGCCATTGCAGTCGACATCGGCATCGCCCAGTATCAGCTGAACTCCCGCAATGATGACAGCCTGAAGATGCTCGACGAGCCCTTGTCCACGGAGCAGTACGCCATCGGCTTCAAGCTGGGCAACACCGAGCTGCGCGACAAGGTGCAGGAGGCTCTGAACCAGCTGGTCGAGAACGGCACCTTCATGGAGCTGGCTGAGAAGTACGAGCTGGCCGACATGGTCTGCCTCGGTAAATAACATCCCATCCGGAGCGGAAGGGACGGCATGCTGCGGCCTGCCGCCCCTTGTTCCGGTTTTTGGAAAGGATTCCGCTTATGCCTTTTGATGTCATTCTCCGGCAGCTCACTGTCGGCTTCGGCAAGACGCTTCTGATTTTCGGCCTGACGCTGGCTTTCTCGCTGCCTCTTGGACTGGTGGTCTGCCTGGGCCGGATGTCCAAATGGGCGCCCTTCCGTGCCCTTGCCGGTGACGGGAGCAAGCCCTGCTCCGGTCTGGTCCGGGCTTTGGCGACGTTCCGCCCCATCCAGCTCATCTTCAAATTTTTCATCTCGATTCTCCGCGGCACGCCCCTGATGCTGCAACTCTTGGTGGTCTGCTATGGGCCCTACTACCTGTTCCACGCCAAGCTATCGGCAACCTGGACCTTTACGGCCCTGATTATCGGCTTCGTTATCAACTACGCGGCCTACTTTGCAGAGATCTACCGGGGCGGCATTGAGTCCATGCCCGTGGGCCAGTACGAGGCCGCAGAGGTGCTGGGCTATACGAAAGTGCAGACTTTCTTCAAAATCATTCTGCCTCAGGTCATTAAGCGGGTGCTGCCCTCCGTGACCAATGAGGTCATCACTCTGGTTAAGGACACCTCCCTGGCCTTTGTGCTGGCCTATGCGGAGATGTTCACCCTGGCCAAGCAGATCGCCGCGGCAAAGACCACTTTTGCACCTCTCTTTGTGGCCGGCGTGTTCTACTTTGTGTTCAACGCCGTAGTGGCCTACGTCATGGAGTTCTTCGAGAAGAAGATGTCCTACTACCGCTGAGGAGGCTCCCCATGAAACTGCTTGAGATGAATCACATTCAGAAGAGCTTCGGCGAACTGGATGTTCTGAAGAATATCAGCCTCTCGGTGGAGGAGAGCGAGGTTGTCGCTATCATCGGGCCGTCCGGCTCCGGCAAATCTACACTGCTCCGCTGCGCCACCTTCCTCGAGACCATTGACAGCGGCTCCATCGCCTATGACGGCCGCGTTGCCGCCCAAAACGACGAAACAGAGCGGGCAAAATATGTGTCCGCCGGGGAACTGAAACGGTTCCGGAGCTGCTTCGGCCTGGTATTCCAGAACTTCAACCTGTTTCCCCACTACACGGTCTTGAAAAATGTCACGGATGCTCCGATCTCGGTGCAGAAGCGTTCCAGAGTGGAGGCGGAGGCCGAGGCCCGGGCACTGCTCGCCAAGATGGGCCTCTCCGACAAGGCGGACTGCTATCCCTATCAGCTCTCCGGAGGCCAGCAGCAGCGGGTGTCCATCGTCCGGGCTCTGGCCATGAATCCCCAGATCCTCTTCTTTGACGAGCCAACCTCGGCTCTGGATCCGGAGCTGACCCAGGAGGTGCTGAAAGTCATCCGCGGCCTCGCGGAGGAGCATATGACCATGGTGATTGTGACCCATGAGATGGCCTTTGCCAATGCTGTGGCCGACCGCGTCATTTTCATGGACGGAGGCGTCGTGGTGGAGGAGGGCCCGCCCAGCGAGGTCTTTGGAAATCCCCAGTGCGAGCGGACAAAACGCTTCCTCGAACAATATCAGAACTGAAAGAAGCGCCGTAGCGGCTGCTCCGGCGCTTTTTGTCACGCAAAATCTTTATCCCATCTTAATGCGAGGCGCGCTATTCTATAGACAGAAGCTGTGCAGCGCCCAGTGTGACCGGGCCGCCGATGCGGATGGACCGCACCCGTCCGCCTTCACAGACTGTCTCGGTCCGGATGACGCCGCCGGGCTGTCGCAGTGCCAGCCGCCGGAGGCCGTCCGGCGCGGATTGGGCGTCCCGCCAGGCCGCCGCCGTGGAACCGGAAGCACAGCTCCGCTCCCAAACCAGGGTGTCCGTGCCCCGAACGTAGACGGCGGGGATCATCTGACCGCCGTGGAGGAACATCACGCCCGCCGCCGGCAGGTGAAAACGCGCCGCCGCCTCGGGCAAAAGGCGGGCGACCGTCTCCGGAGAAAGGGGAGGCAGGTCCCCAACGAGGTGGACGATGCCCTCAAAGCAGACCGCCGTGAAGTCCGCGCCGCCGAGGCGGACGTTCTCCGCAAAATGCGGCAGGGGCATATCCGCCCAGGCTTCACCGCCGCCGGTTTCCACCGTCAGCAGGCGGCTGCAGCCACTCATCTCCACGGCCACGGCTCCGTCCCGGCCACGTTTCCGGGCCTGCCAGAGGCCGGCGCAGCGGGCCGCGTTTCCGCAGAACTCGCCGCCCATCATTTCCAGCCGGACTTCGCCGCCCATCCGCGGCGCGGTCAGAAAGCCGACCTGTTCTCCGCAGAGCTCCGGCAGGGCCAGCAGACGGCCTGCCGCGGTTCGGTAATCCGACGGCGGCACCGGCGATTCGACCAGCAGCGTCACGTTTCCGGCGGGATCCGCCGCCGTCACCCTGAGCTCCATGATCTCGCCCCGCTTTCTGCTGTCCTAAAAAACGCCAAGACATTATAGATTATAGCACAGGAAAAAACAGACTGCAATGCTGGGAATACAATCTTTTTTTGATTTTTCATTCGTGTTTTTGAAAGGCGTTATGAATTATTCGTGCAGGTATTCTTGCAAAATGAAGGAGGGAGCGGAAACCCGGCGCGCCTATCCCGCTGATTTGGTTGATCCTATAAAAAATCGAGGATTTTTCAGCTTTTTTTTGGATTCCTATTGATTTCGCCGGGGGAAAAGAGTATCATAAACATATGTCCACAGCAGGGTATCTGTTCTCGTTCTATCGATAGAAAGAGAACTTTTGCATTTTTTGAAACAAATAGTTTCAATTTGTGCGACTTTCGCAGAGAAATGCTGTGCGTTCTCTCTTTTTTGAGGGAACGATCCCACAACAGGAAAGGAAGGCTGGTGAAACAGGTGTTGGAAGAGACCATCGGCAAGATCCGGGCAGCAGAGGCCCAGGCGGACGCGGCAGTCGCGGAAGCCCGAGCGGAGGCAGCGCGGACGCTGGAAGCGGCGAAGCAGGAAGCTGCGGCGCTGGCGGCCAGCGAAGAGGCGGCGGCCAGAGCAAAAGCTGAGGAAGCCATGGCTGCGGCCCGTGCAGAAGGTGATGAGGCGCGTTCCCGTGCAGAGACGGAAATCGCCTCGGAGGTCTGTGCGCTCCGGGAGGGCGCCGCTGCCAAGGAGGCTGCGATCATCGACAATGTCCTCGCACAGTTGATCTGAATCCCAAATAAGCAAATATACGGAAAAGGAGGTGTTGGATATGGCAGTATGCAAGATGCAGCGCATGAACATCTTCGGACTACAGGAGGACCGCAAGGCCATTCTGGAACGGCTCCAGGCCTGGGGCGTCCTGGAAGTGAATATCCCTGAGACCGGCGACGGCCTCGCCACCATGGACACGACGTCCTCGCGGCAGCGCTACGAGCGGCGGGCGCAGACCCTGCAGCAGGCGCTGGAGGTGCTGGACCGCTACGCACCGGAGCACAAGTCCCTGTTCGCAACGCTGGCCGGCAAGGACCAGATCGGGAAGGACGATTACACGGAAGTCTGTACGCGCCGTCACGAGATCGTGGCCGCGGCCCAGCAGGTGCTGAACCGGGAAAAGGAAATCGGCGAACATAAGGCAGCCATTTCCCGGCTGGAAAATCAGCTGGAGGGCCTGGAGCCCTGGATGAGCCTGGACGTGCCTATGAACTTCCGCGGTACGGCGAGCACCAGCCTGTTCCTGGGGACCATCCCGGGAAGCTGGACGCAGGAGACCCTGATGGAGGCCATCGGCGCGGCGACGCCGGAGCTGACGGCTCAGGACGTGACCATCCTGAGCATCGGCCGGGATTATGCCTACATAGCGGTGCTTTGTCTCCGGGACGACGCGGCGAAGCTGGAGGAAGCTCTGCGCAGCATCGGTTTTGCCAGACCATCACAACTCAGTGACAAGACGCCTGCGGATGCGCAGGCAGACCTGCTCGCCCAGCGGGCGGGGGAGGAACAGAAGATCGCGGATCTGGAGGCGGCCCTGCGGGAGCAGGGAGGCAGCCGCCGGGATTTCCAGGTTCTCTCCGACTATTTCCGCATCCGGGCGGACAAATACGAGGTGCTGGGTCAGTTGCCCCAGAGCAGCCGCACCTTCCTCGTCAGCGGCTATGTGCCTGCGGACCAGACCAAAAAGCTGGCGGGCGACCTGACGGATCACTACCGCGCCGCAGTGGAGATCGAGGAGCTTCCGGAGGACGAGGAGGCACCCGTTCTGCTGCAGAACAACCATGTCGGCAAGATGTCCGAGGGCATCGTCAAGACCTTCGCTCTGCCGCACAGCGGTGAGATCGATCCGTCCTTCTTCACAACGATTTTTTACATCTTCTTCTTTGGCCTGATGCTCTCCGACGCGGCCTACGGCGCGATCATCTCGATTGCCTGCGCTTTTGCCCTGCTGAAGTTCCCACGGATGGGCCAGAACATGAAGCACAGCCTGCAGCTCTTCTTCTGGTGCGGCCTCTCGACGGTGTTCTGGGGCGTCATGTTCGGCGGCTTCTTCGGCGACGCCGTCAACGTCGTGTCGAGAACCTTCTTCGGCCATGAGATCACCCTGAAGCCCGTCTGGTTCGCTCCGCTGGAGGATCCGACCAAGATGCTGGTCTATTCCATGCTCTTCGGTATGATCCACCTGTATACGGGCCTGCTTCTCAAGGGCTATATGTGCCTCCGCCGCAAGGATTTTGTCGGCTTCATCTTCGATGTGGTCTGCTGGCTCCTGATGCTGACCGGCCTGATCCTGATGCTGCTCCCGACCGAGATCTTCTACGGCATCTCCCAGATGCGCTTCAACTTCTCGCCGGCCCTTGTGCAGGCCAGCAAGATCATGGCCATCGTCGGCGCCGCCGGTATCCTGCTGATGTCGGCCCGGGATAAGAAGAACCCCCTCCTGCGTCTGGCTCTGGGCGCTTACGACCTCTACAACATCACCGGCTGGCTCTCGGACGCCCTGTCCTATTCCCGTCTGCTGGCTCTGGGCCTCGCCACCGGCGTCATCGCCCAGGTCTTCAACCAGATGGGCAGTATGTTCGGCGGCGGCGTTCTCGGCGCGATCCTGTTCACCGTGGTTTTTGTCGTAGGCCACGTTCTCAATCTCGCAATCAACCTGCTGGGCGCCTATGTACATACCTGCCGTCTCCAGTACGTGGAGTTCTACGGCAAATTCTATGAGGGCGGCGGACGCGAATTCCAGCCCTTCCATCAACAAACCAACTATGTCGAAATCAAGGAGGAAATCTAAAATGAGTGGTATCGTTTATGCATTGATCGGTATTGCGCTGGCCGTCACCCTGGCTGGCTGCGGCTCTGCCATCGGCGTCAAGATCGCCGGTGAGGCGGCTGCGGGCGTCGTCTCCGTTGATCCCAGCAAGTTCTCTAAGGTTCTGGTTCTCCAGCTGCTCCCCGGCACCCAGGGTATCTACGGCCTGCTGGTCGGCTTCATCGCGCTGGGCAAGATCGGCCTCCTCAGCGGCGGCGGCGTGGACATCTCCGTTGCCAACGGCCTGCTGATCCTGGCTGCCTGCCTGCCCATCGCCGTCGTTGGTCTGGTCTCCGCCATCAACCAGGGCAAGACCGCCGCTGCCTCCATCGGCATCGTCGCCAAGAAGCCCGAGCAGTTCGGTAAATCCATGCTGTTCCCCGCCATGGTCGAAACCTACGCCATTCTGGCTCTGCTGGTTTCCATTCTGGCTGTCAGCGGCATTCAGCTTTGATGACGCTCCCTGTCTCAATCAAAGAAGATAAGGAGTGATGACATGAGCGGATTGGATCAAATGATACAGCGCATTGCGGAGGGCGCCCAGGCGCAGGTCTCCGAGATCGCTGCAAATGCCAAGGCGGAGGCCGACCGGATCTTGTCCGAGGCCGCAGCCGAACGGGAAGCAAAATCCGCCGAGATCGCGGAACGGTCCGCCCGGGAGACGGCCTCCTATCGGGAGCGCGTCGCCGCGTCCCTGGAGCAGCAGCGCCGGACGGCCCTGCTCGGGGCCAAGCAGGCGGTCATCGCCTCCATGCTGGAGAAATCCTATGACACCCTGCTGGCCATGCCCGCGGGGAAGGATTTCTCCTTCCTCAAGCAGGTGCTGGCGCACTATGCCCTGCCGCAGGCAGGTGAGATCTGCTTCTCGAAGCAGGACCTCGACCGGATGCCCGCAGGCTATGTGGAAGAGCTGCAGGCCATTGCCGCGGAAAAGGGCGGCAGCCTGACGCTTTCCAGGG
>CAMGPO010000021.1 GCA_946060825.1 uncultured Clostridia bacterium
GCTCGACGAGCTGCACATCGCCATTACCGCCACCGAAGAATGATTCACAGGCCGTCGGCAAAAGCCGGCGGCCTATGAATTTTTCACTTCAGGAGATCAGGCGGGAAGCAGCTCGACGAACTCCATATTGCCATCACGGCTGTGGAAGAATAATTTCACTGCAATGCGGGAGAAGCCAACCGGCTTCTCCCGCGTTTTTTGTCACATTTTCCGCCTGCTCTGCATACTGATATACTGGGTTGACAAAGTCATAGTGGGTCAGTATGATTTACTCATATGCAAAACTGATGAACGGGAGAGTACATCCGGAGATACGGACAAAGCGAGCTGCGGGCGGTGGGAGCGCAGCGCCGGGTACCGGATCGAATGCACCCGCGAGGGCAAACTGAACGGCTTCGGCCCAGTAGGGGAGGACGGGATGATCCGCCGTTACCACGGATCGGCGCATGGTGGTGTGCATGAGTGGACGCTGACGCGTCAAGCCGGGTGGAACCGCAGGAGCTATGCTCTTGTCCCTGCAAGAATTTTGGCAGGGGCGAGGGCTTTTTTGTCGCCCCTGGGAAAGCGTGATTGTATGTATCAGAACATTTTGGAAGCCATGGGCCATACACCCCTCATCCGTCTGAACCGCCTCGCCGGGCCGGACGGCGCCCAGGTGCTCGTGAAGTGCGAGGGCCTCAACGTCGGCGGCTCCATCAAGGCCCGGACGGCGCTGGCCATGCTGGAGGCTGCCGAGCGGGAGGGCAAGATCGGCCCCGACACCATCATCGTCGAGCCGACCAGCGGCAACCAGGGCATCGGATTGTCCCTGGTGGGCGCAGTGCGCGGCTACCACGTCGTCATCGTCATGCCCGACTCCTGCAGCCGGGAGCGGATGCTGCTGATGAAGCAGTACGGCGCCGAGGTCAAGCTGGTGCACGACGAGGGCAACATCGGCGAGTGCATCGAGCGCTGCATCGCCACGGTCCGGCAGATGGCCGCGGAGAATCCCAACGTCTTTGTGCCCGACCAGTTCTCCAACCCAAACAATCCCAGGGTGCAGGAGGAGACGACGGCCCGGGAGATTCTGGAGCAGGCCGGGGATATCAAAATTGACGGCTACTGCGCCGGCATCGGCACCGGCGGCACGCTGACGGGCATCGGCCACGTGCTGCGCAAAGCCAATCCGGATATGACGATCTGGGCTGTGGAGCCGGATAAGGCGGCGCTGCTGTCCGGTGGCCTGATCGGCGCCCACATCCAGATGGGCATCGGCGACGGCCTGATCCCCGACGTGCTGGATCAGAACGTCTACGACGACATTGCCATCGTCACCGACGAGGAGGCCGTGGAGACGGCCCGGCGGCTGGCGAAGGAGGAGGGCATCCTCTGCGGCATCTCCGGCGGCACCAATACGGCGGCGGCTCTGAGGCTGGCGAAGAAGCTCGGCCCGGGCAAGACCGTCGTCACTGTCCTGGCCGACACCGGTGAGCGGTATTTCACGACACCTCTTTTTGGATAAATATTGCGAACGCGGGACCGGCGGTGACGCCGGTCCCGTTTTTCCATGCCCGCTTTCCGGGGCGGGCCTGATGTCCCCGCGCACCACGGAGCGGCCCCAATTCTGGCTCCATTCGTAATACGCATATTCACCGCCAAAATTTGACAGGAATGTGAAAATTGTACCAAATTGCATTGACAAAGACGTCCTTTTGTAAGATAATTCTGTATGAATTCAACGCAATTTTTTATGCAGGACGCGGTCCGGCGTACCACGACAACGGGAAAATACCGGGAATATTGGGAAAGAAGCGGTGACGGGATGGAACATATTTCAGTAAAGAAGAAGATCGATCGGCTGATCGTCACACATAAGATCGAAAAGACGGAGCAGATCAGCACCATGGAGCTGGATATCATCAACAAGGCGGAGATTCCGGCCCTGCTGCCGGTGCACATCGGCAGAACCATGACGGGCAAAGAGATCCGGTTTGTGGTACAAAACTTCATGGATTTGCGTTCTTTTCTGAAAAGCGACATCCGGTTTGATTTGTTCATTCAGATCGTGCTGCAGATCGTCGATACGCTGCTGGCCTGTGAGTCCCATGGAATCCGGTGCGGGAATCTGGAACTGAGCAGCGATTTGTCCTTCTACGATTACGGGAACCGGCAGGTCCGTCTGATTTGCTGGCCGCTGATTTCCCTTTCCGCCAATTCGAATGCCTCCTCCTTCTTCATGGAGCTGGGGAGCATTTACACGAGCAAGGGGCACGACAGCGATTTCCGCCTGCGCTATCTGCAATTCTTTGACAGCAGGGCGAAGTTTGAATTGGATGACTTCAAGCAGCGCCTCGAGACGCTGCTCCAGCAGTGGCAGGAGGAGAACGCCGAAGGAGCGGAACAAGGAGGAAAATCCAAACCCAGGAAGCCGAGGGATATTCCGCCGACGGTGGGACTGCGGATGGCTTCGATCCAGCGGATTTCCACCCAAACAACAATTCAGGTGTCCCGGTACCCGTTCAGCATCGGCAGAAAGGCCGAGTTTTGTGATTATGCGATAGAAGACAACCCCTATGTAAGCAAACGCCATGCTACAATTCTGCTGAGAGACGGCCAGGCATATATCCGGGACAACGGCTCGTCCAATGGGACCTTTTTGAATGGAAAGCGCCTGCAGCCCAATACCGAGGTGGAACTGCCGTCGGGCGCCTGCTTCCGGATCGGCAATGAGAGCTTTGTTTTTCGCGCTGCCGGCGGTTAAAAATGATAAGGGCGGGGAACGGATATGAACTTCGTACTGACAATTTACACTGAGCATATTTATCAGGAGATCTTTTTGCCGGAACTGGACAACTCCGATTTCAGCCTCCATCTCCGGGCGGCAGACTTCGCCCTGGGTGACGATGTTGTGCTCCCGATGGAAGTGATCGACGGCCAGTGGTTTTTCAAGGCCTCGGATACCTGCCGGATTCTGTGCGCCGGCAGCAGCTTTGTGGGGCAGGCGATCTACTCCGGGCAGATCCTCCGCATCCTGACGAGTCTGGATGAGACCGTGGCCGTGATGGTCTGGGAAAAGCCTTCGCAGATTACCGCCTACCCCAAGTATGCCGTGATTGGGGCGGAGTGTATCCGGATCGGCCGCGGGACGGACAACGATATCTCCTGCGGCTCCCTGCAGATTGTGTCGGGACGCCATGCGGAGATCCATTTCAGAAACGGAAGGGCGTTCCTCAATGACCTGAGCTCCAACGGGACCTATTTGAGCAGCCAAAGAATCCGGGGGCAAAAGGAGCTCCGCTTCGGCGATGTGATCAACATTTTCGGCCTGACCATCATCTACCTGAAGGAGATTCTGGTGATCAACAGCCTGTCGAAGGATGTGGCGGTCAATTCCAAATACCTGTTCCAGATTGACGACGCGGACCGGGAGGTTCCGGAACTGACCGGGATCACGCCATCGGAGGCGGAGACGATCATCCACATCGCGCCCCGGACCATTCCGCGCATCTTTGACGAGCCGGAACAGATCGAAAACATCCCCTCCAAGAAGGAGACGGATCAGAAGCCGGCGTGGATGTCGGTGCTTCCTTCTCTGACGATGGTGCTGCCCATGATCCTGGGCTTCATGCTGATGGGAAACGGCATGGGAATGGGAATTGTGATCTCAGGCGGCTCGGCGATTGTGGGATTTACCTGGGCGACCATCAATCTCCGCTACACCCGGAAAAAGCAGCAGGAGCAGGAGCTGCTGCGGCTGAACAGATATGGAGAATATCTGGTGCAGTGCGCAGACCGGATCCGCGAAAAATTCGAGCATAACCGCGCGGCCAGACTGGAGCTCTATCCGTCGGCGGACGTCTGCGCGGACTATACGGAACGGTCGCCGGAGCTGTGGGCGCGGGTGAAAAGTCACTCGGACTTTTTGTTTGTCCGGTTTGGCCTTGGAAATATGCCCTTCCAGGTGAAGATTACGGCGCCCAAGCACGAATTTTCCCTGATTGAGGATGAGCTGGCAGAGCGTCCCGGAAAGATTGCCCGGAGTTTTCAGACCATGGAGCAGGTTCCGGTCGGCGTGGATCTGACCCGCTACAGCGTGGTCGGCCTTCTGAGCAGCGCGCCGGAAAAGCGGATGAATCTCCTGCGGCTGCTGGTCACGCAGATTGCTGCCAACCACTGCTATACCGACGTGAAGCTGGTGTTCCTGTACGACGCTGCCGGAAAGGAGGCGTCCAACTGGAGCTTCGCCAAATGGCTGCCCCATGTCTGGAATGAAGAGCGCTCCATGCGCTACATCGCCTCAACGCCGAACGAGGAAAATGACGTTCTCTATTCCCTCCTTCACATCCTGCGGACCCGCTCCGAGCGGGCACAGCAGAATGCCCCGGGCAGCAAAACGCGCTGTATGCCCCACTATGTGCTGATTGCAGAAGACCCGTCCCTGCTGGATGAACAGCCGATCTGCAAGTTCCTGTACGAGTCGGAGCCCGGTGCGCTGGGTGTCACCACCGTTCTGATGGCGGAGCTCTATCAGGATCTGCCCAGCGCCTGTCAGCTCGTCGTGTCGGACGACAAAGAATTTGCCGGTATGTTTGGCGTTGGCGAGGAGGAGGCTGACCGGACGCCAGTCGACTTTGACACGATTTCCGCGGACCATGTGCAGACGATGGCCAAACGGATGACGTCCATGCGGGTCAAAGAGCTGGAAAGCAGCAGCAACATCCCCAATTCCCTGACCTTCTTCGAGATGATGCAGGTGCATCGTCTGGAGGAGCTGCAGGTCATGGAGCATTGGCGCAAAAACAGGACCTATGAGTCCATGAAGGCGATGGTCGGCTATAAGGCCGGAAACATCCCCTGCTATCTGGATATCTATGAGAAGGCCCACGGTCCCCACGGCCTGGTCGCCGGCACCACCGGCTCCGGCAAGAGCGAGACGCTGCAGACTTATATTCTGTCCCTGGCCTGCAGCTTCAGTCCCCAGGACGTTGGCTTCTTCATCATCGACTTCAAGGGCGGCGGTATGGCGAACCTGTTTTCCAACCTTCCGCATATGATGGGACAGATTTCCAACCTGTCCGGCAATCAGGTCCGCAGGGCCATGGTGTCCATTAAGAGTGAAAATGCCAGAAGAATGCGCCTGTTCGGCGAATTCGGCGTCAACAAAATTGATGACTACGTAAAGCTGTACAAAAACCAGGAGGCGCCGCTGCCGCTGCCGCACCTTCTGATCATCATCGATGAGTTCGCAGAGCTGAAGCGGGAAGAGCCGGAATTCATGAAGGAACTCATCAGTGTGGCCCAGGTAGGCCGAAGCCTGGGCGTCCATCTGATTCTGGCGACCCAGAAGCCCAGCGGCACCGTGGACGACAACATCTGGAGCAACTCCAAATTCAAGCTCTGCCTCCGCGTCGCGGACAAGCAGGACAGTAACGACATGCTGCACAAACCGGACGCCGCCTACCTGACCCAGGCCGGCCGCTGCTATCTGCAGGTCGGCAACGATGAGATTTTTGAGCTGTTCCAGTCCGGATGGAGCGGCGCCGTCTACGATCCGGACGGAGAAACCAACCAGAACGGCGTTGTCCTGCTGGACCTGCAGGGGCGCAAGGCCGTCGTGGGCAACCGGGCGAAGAGCAGAAGAAAAATCCAGGCGGCGCAGGATTGGATTAAAGAAGTTGCCCTGTGCGTCCAATCGGCAAAGGAGGCCTCCGCTTCGGGGGAGAGCCAGACGGACATTGCCCACCGGGTCATTGCGATGCTCAACAGGGACGAGGAACGGTACCCGGACAGCACCTTCAACGTGAAGCGGATCGAGGACGTTCTTCATCTCTGGCCAGGACATCTGCACGATCCGGAGGAGATTGCCGAGTTCCTGATCGAACAGTTCCGTGCCGCGGGCAAAAAGCTGCCGGAGCCGAAGGAACAGACGCAGCTTGACGCGGTGGTGGATTATCTCGCGGATGTGGCGCGGAAGCACGGTCTTCAGAACCAGCAAAAGCTGTGGATGCCGGTGCTGCCGGAGGTGCTGTATCTGGAGGACCTGGACGGCTACACAGATTCCAGAATTCAGAACGGCAGCTGGAAGACCCATGGCGATGGATACCGGCTGTCTGCCTACCTTGGCCTGGTTGATGCGCCGGAGGTGCAGCGTCAGTTCCCGCTGATCGTGGACTTCTCGCAGAACGGCCATCTGGCTGTTGCCGGCGGTGTGAGCAGCGGCAAGAGCACCCTGATGCAGACGTTGGTCTATTCCATGATTTCCAGCTATTCTCCCGAGGAGCTGAACCTGTATCTGATCGACTTCAGCAGCCAGATGCTATCGCCCTTTGAGAAGGCGCCCCATGTGGGCGGCGTCGTTCTGGAGGGCGAGGATGACCGCCTGAACAAGCTCTTTGGCCTGCTCGCAGGCATTCTGAAGGAGCGTAAGCAGCAGATCAGAGGCGGCAGCTTCAACCAGTACATCCAGATGCACGGACATACGCTGCCTGCGATTCTGGTCGTGCTGGACGGATACGCGAACTTCCGTGAGAAAACGGAGAACCGCTTTGAAGCCAACATTCTGGAGCTCCTGCGCGATGCGGAGGGATATGGCATCTATCTGGCCATTTCCTGCGGCGGCTACGGCGGCATGGAGCTGCAGAGCAAGCTGGCGGACAAAATGCGCCAGGGCATCTGCCTGGAGATGGGCGACAAATTCAAGTATGCGGAAGTTCTGCATATGTCGAGATTCGACGTCCTGCCCGAGTCCAACACCAGGGGCCGCGGACTCGCCATGGTGGATGACAATGTGCTGGAGTATCAGACGGCTCTGGCGATCAAGGCGGAAAATGACTACAAGCGGGCGGAAGGGATCGAGCAATTCTGCCAGTCGCTTGGCGTTGCCTGGAGCGGAAAGCCGGCGAGACGGATTCCGGAAATTCCCAGAAAACCCACCTGGGAACTCTTTGCCCAGTCGGATGTCTACGCAGCCGCGAAGCAGAATCCGGCGCTGCTGCCTGTGGCTTACTGCCAGGAGGATGCGTCGGCGTACTGCATCGATCTCAGCAGGACCTTCTGCTATCTGGTGCTGGGACAGGAGCAGTCCGGCAAGTCCGTTTTCCTGCGAAATGCCGCCTGCGCCGCCGCCGACAAGGGCGCGAAAGTCTATGTCATTGACCGCAGCGACCGCTCCGAGGCGAATACGGTTCAGATGACCGGCGCCGTCAGCGTCGTGACGGACAAGGAGCTCTTCGCCATGGTCAAGGAGCTGATCCTGATTACCAACGAGCGGGGCGCCTTCCGGAAGGAGCTGCAGCAGAAGGGGCTGGAAGAGGAGGATATCTTCGCGGCTATGCAGAAATTCCCGCCGGTCTACTATCTCATTGCAGATCTGGATGACTTCATCCAGAAGATGTACAGCAATCTGGAGGGAATCGGCCAGCTCAGCTCCTGGATCGAGGTCATTTTCGCAAAGGGAAAGACACTGAATGTATTTTTCCTTGGGGCGGCAAATATCCAGCAGACCGTCGGCCTCGGCTCCCGGCAGGCCTATCAGTCCTTCATTCGGGACCGTAAGGGCATTCTCCTCGGCAGCAGCCTGAACAAGCAGACGGTGTTCTCCTACCAGAATATCCGCAGCTACAGCGAGCAGGGGAAGCAGCTTCGCGTGGGTCAGGCGTATGCGGTCAGCGCGTCGGATCCCCAGGAGGTTGAGCGGATTGTGATTCCCCAGAACAGGGGGATTGTGCTGCCGTGATCAGGATTGTGCTGTACAGCGGTATCTCTGAGGAAATCCAGTGCATTCACCGGCTGCTGACGGCATATTCCATCCAGCACAGCTGGGCCGACTGCCAGGTAAAGGCTGTTTCCAGCAGTGCGCAGATTCAGGATATGCAGGCGGCGGATATTCTGATCTCAGACGTGTCCAGCGCCTCCGCGGTGGAGGTTCTGAAGGCGCAGAAGTCCAAATATCCGCCCATGCTGGTGTTTCCCATTGCCGGTCCGGACGTTCCCCCGACGGTCTATGTTTGTCCGGAGATTATGCCCTGCGGGCTGTTTTGGCGGCCGGTCAGCCGGGATTCGGCGCAGCCGGTTGTCGAACAGATGATGGCGCGCATCCATGACCAGGCGGTTCCCCGCGCCCAGAGCAGCTTCCGTATTTCCGGAAAGCAGAAGATCCAGGATGTTCCATTCCCGGCGATCCTCTTTTTTGAGGCGCGGGAAAAGAAACTCGTGCTGCGGATGCAGGATCAGGAGCTGGTCTTCAACGGGACTCTGAGCCAGCTGGAGGAGGCGCTGCCTCCGGAGTTCATCCGCTGCCATAAGAGCTTTATCGTGAATCAAAGGCACATTCTGTCGGTGGACCGTACAAACGCGGTCATCCTTCTGGACAACCGGATGGAGCTGCCGATATCTCGAAGCTATCGAAAGGCCTTTTGGGAGGTGTTCCGTGATGACGCCTGAATCCAGCATCATTCTCAGCATCCCTGAACTCCGCCTTTGTATGAATGTGCTGGGGTGCGGGCAGTGGGACGATCTTCCGCTGATGGAGACGGCGGAGCCGGCCGAACAGCGCCTGATGAACGCGTTCCTGCATCTGATCCAGACGGACCGGTTCCTTCCGGTGGAGGGCGGGTATCAGATGGAACCGGCCTTCGAACGGCTGATGCGGTGCATCGGACAGGCAGACTCCGTCTGCCGCCTGTACCAGACGGACCGGATCCTGGCGTTTCTCTATCAAAAAGACAGCTGTGTCGCTGCCGTCTCTCCGGACTGGGGAAGCCGGGAGCGCTGCAGGGTCTCGATCTTTCCCGGCGCTGTGCCTGCGGAGGTGCAGTCCTGGTTTTCAGAGCCGGCAGACCCGGGAGAAGAACTGGAACTGCGGCGGGCCGGGCAGCCGGATACGGCCGGCGACCGGTATGACGCGGAAGAATTGGCGTTTTTCTTTGGAGCACCTGCAAAAATGGAGGAAGCGAAATGATTTTGGTTGAGTTGTATTTTCAGGAATTAAACCAGGAATTCGACGCGCATTTGGATGAGACGCTTCCCATCGGCAGTCTGATTGACAGCCTGGTTGAACTGATTGCCCAGCGGGAGCATCTGTCGCTGTCGAAAAAGCCGGGCCTGTTTCTGCTGTGTGATTCGGAAAGCAAGCGGATCCTGCATCCGCAGACCACTCTGTCGGAGAACGGGATCCGCTCCGGACAGAAGCTTCTGCTGCTGTAAAAATGCTGTTCATCCAATTTGAAGTGCATTTCATCCGGTTTCAAACGCAGTTCAAAAGCGATATGTTACAATGCGGGTGTAATCAAGAAAGGGATGCGCGATATGAAAGTTGATATTCAGCGAATGGATGACGCGTACATCCAAATGAAGGATCTGCAGCGTCAGCTTTCCGCAGTGGAGAACCGCATCCAAAAGGTCATGCACGTTCTGGCGCAGCAGTCTCTCGGCGGCGAGGAGCAGACGGCGGAGGTTATCGCGTTCCTGGCCTCCCAGCGGGAGAGTCTGGAACGGAGAGCAGAGAACGTCAGACAGCTGGCGCAAGCCCTGCAGTCCGCCGGCGACCAGTACCGGCGGTGCGAAGCAGAGGCCGGGAAAGAATCTGAACATCCCGCAGACACCCGGTCCCGAAGCGTCCCAGATCCCTTCGAGGGAATCTCCTTTGTCCCGCGGTGGAGAGAAAAAGAGATCATCCATCAATACATTATGCCGCTCCTTGCGGTAGGAAAGGATCGTACGATATGACCAGTTTTGAAGTTGAAACATCATCTTTGAATTCCACGGTCAAGAACATGGAATCCGAGTTGAGCAGGATCACCGAGATCAGCAAGCGGCTGTATGCGGCGCTGAGCGCGCTGGATGGAATGTGGATCGGCGCGGCCCATGATGCGTTTGCGGCGCAGTACCAGGCGGATCAGGAGATGCTGAACAAAATGAGTCAGACGATTGATGCCGTGATCGAGGGAATGGACAGCGCACGCAAGACCTACGAGCAGTGTGAACAATCTGTCAAATCGGAAATCCAGAAAGTAGCGATTTAAGGAGGATGCAACCAATGGCCATCTCAGGACAGTTAACTGTTACGCCGGAGGAGCTGGCAGTGCA
>CAMGPO010000022.1 GCA_946060825.1 uncultured Clostridia bacterium
CCCAGGCAAACGCCACCTCCGGTCTCGGCCTCCAGCGCGCCAAAAACGGCAGCTCCATCTATGACGCCGTCATCAACGGCCGTCCGGTGCAGGACATTGTGGTCAAAACGGACTATGCCGATCTGCTGCCCGCCAGCAGCGCCCTCTCCGGTGCCGGCATCGAACTTGTCGGTGTCGATGACCGGGAGCATCAACTCCGCCGTACACTGGAACCGCTCCGGAACTTCTATGACTATATTTTCATCGATTGTCCGCCGTCTCTCGAGCTGCTGACCCTCAACGGGCTCTGTGCAGCTGACCAGATTTTAATTCCCGTTCAGTGCGAATACTATGCTCTGGAAGGTCTCAGCGACCTGATGGCTACCATGCGGGCCGTCAAGCGGCGTATGAATCCCCGTCTGGAGCTGTTCGGCGTGTTGCTGACGATGTTCGACGGCCGCACCAACTTCAGCATGCAGGTGGCGGAGGAAGTCCGCCGCCACTTCCCCGGTAAAGTGTTCGCCTCGGTGATCCCCCGCAACGTCCGTTTGGCCGAGGCGCCCAGCCACGGTCTGCCGGTCACAGCCTATGACCGGTTCAGCCGGGGCGCCGTTGCCTACCGGAATCTGGCCGAGGAAATTCTCAGGAGGAAGCTATGAGCAAACAACCCAAGGGACTGGGCCGCGGCCTCGGCGCACTGCTGGGTGACTTTGAAGAGCCAACGGCCGAGACCCACAGTCTCTCCATCCAAAGCGTAGAACCCAATCCGCTGCAGCCCCGGAAAACCTTTGATGAGGAGGAGCTGCAGCAGCTCGCCGACTCCATCCGGGAGCACGGCATCATTCAGCCCTTGGCCGTCCGGCCCGTGGCCGACGGCTACTATCAGATCATTGCCGGTGAACGGCGCTGGCGGGCCGCCCGCCTTGCAGGACTCGCCGAGGTGCCGGTGCTGATTCTCGACGTGGATGACCGGACCGTCATGGAGATGGCCCTGATTGAGAACCTGCAGCGTCAGGATCTCAACCCCATCGAAGAAGCCAACGGCTATAAAACCCTGATGGAGGACTACGGCCTGACCCAGGAGGAGACCGCCGCCAGGGTCGGCAAATCCCGTCCTGCCGTCACCAACTCCATGCGGCTGCTCTCCCTGCCGGAGGCTCTGCAGGAGATGCTGATTGAAGGTTCCCTCTCTCCCGGTCATGCCCGGGCAATTCTGTCTCTCAAGTCGGAGGCCCTGCAGCTCACCGCCGCCCAGAAGGTCAAGGCACTGCACCTCTCCGTCCGGCAGACGGAGACCCTCTGCAAAAACCTGGAAAAGCAGGCTCTTGAGGAAGAACCGGAACAGATCGCTTTCACGGTGGATTATATTGCGGAGTGTGAAAAAGACCTGACCGGCCGTCTGGGCCGCAAGGTCAAAATCATCAACGGCAAACGGAAAGGCCGTTTTGAACTGGAATTCTATGGGCAGGAGGATCTCCAGCGGCTGCTGGAGCTGCTCCAGTCCTTACATGAGGTGAAATGATATGCTGGATATCAAGCGAATCAAGGAAAACCCCGAAGAGGTCAAGACCCTGCTCCGGGCCAAGGAAGTGGACTGCGACGCCCAGGTCGACCGCATCCTGGAGCTGGACAAGCAGCGCCGGGAGCTGATCGCCTCCACGGAGGCGAAGAAGGCCGAGCAGAATAAGGTCTCCAAGGACATTCCCCGGCTGAAAAAAGCTGGCGAGGACGTTGGGCCGATTTTTAAGCGCATGGCTGAACTGAAGGCCAGTATCGCGGAGAACGACGAAGCCCTCCGGAATGTCGATGCCGAGTACCGGACGGCCATGCTGTCCCTGCCTAATCTTCCGGATCCAGATCTGAAGGCCGGCGGCAAGGAGAACAATGAGCCGCTGCGCTATTTCGGCGAGCCTCATCACTTCGACTTCGAGCCGAAGCATCACGTCGATCTCTGCACCGACCTTGGCTTGATCGACTACGAGCGCGGCACCAAGCTGGCAGGCGCTGGCTTCTGGATGTACAAAGGCATGGGCGCCCGTCTGGAATGGGCCCTGCTCAACTACTTTATTGATACCCATCTGGCCGACGGCTATGAGATGATGATGGTGCCCCTGATGCTGGAATACCAGTGCGGCGAGACCGCCGGCCAGTTCCCCAAGTTTGCCGACGAGGTCTATAAGATCGAAAACCCGACCGACGACCGGCTCCACTTCATGCTGCCCACAGCAGAGACGGCCCTGGCCAGCGTCTATCGCGGTGAAATTCTGAACGAAAGCGACCTGCCCCGTAAGTTCTTCGCCTATACCCCCTGCTTCCGCCGGGAGGCCGGTTCCCACCGGGCCGACGAGCGCGGCATGGTCCGCGGCCACCAGTTCAACAAGATCGAGATGTTCCAGTACACCCTGCCGGAGAAATCCGACGAGGCCTTCGAGGAACTGGTGAGAAAGGCCGAAAACCTGGTCAAGGGGCTCGGTTTCCACTTCCGCACCGTCAAGCTGGCCGCCGGCGACTGCTCCGCCTCCATGGCACGCACCTACGACATTGAAATTCAGATTCCTTCCATGAATGGTTACAAGGAGGTCTCTTCCGTCTCCAACGCCCGGGATTATCAGGCCCGCCGCGGCAACATCCGCTTCCGCCGCGAGGCTACGGGCAAGACGGAATTTGTCCACACCCTCAATGGTTCCGGCCTTGCCACCTCCCGCATCTTCCCCGCCATGGTGGAACAGAATCAGCGGGCCGACGGCTCCATCGTTGTCCCCGAGGTCCTTCGCAAATATCTGGGCGGCCTCGAGGTTATCGAAAAGAAATAAAAAAGAAGGAGATCGCGAATGAAAAAGTTTTTCAATGAATTCAAGGAATTCGCCATGCGCGGCAACGTCCTCGACATGGCAATCGGCGTCATCCTCGCCACGGCCTTCGGTCAGATCACCAGCACCCTCATCAACAACGTCCTGATGCCCCTGATTGGCTGGGCCTTCGGTGGCATTGATCTCAGCAAGCTCGACATTGTCCTGCGGGAAGCTGTGATGGACGGCGAAGCGGTTGTTCAGGAGGCCGTCACCATCGGCATCGGCACCTTCCTCACCGCCATCATCAATTTCATCCTCATCGCCTTCGTGGTCTTCCTCTTTGTCAAGGCCATGAACGCCGCCAAGAAGCCCAAGGAAGAGCCGGCCCCCGCCGACCCGGAACCCTCGGCCGAAGAAAAGCTCCTCACGGAGATTCGCGACCTTCTCAAGGAAAAGCAGTAATCATTGCAACCGCCGCAGGGGTTCCTGCGGCGGTTTCCTTTGTTCTAAAAAATTATGGTAAACCAGATATCCGCCTCTTGTTCACCGCCGTTTCCTGTGATATAATGACAGGTACTGACGAAAAAAGGAGCCTGCCCCATGGACGAGACTGTGCTGACCCTCCCAAAACAGGATATCCGCAAGCTGCTGGCCGCCGCCTCAGGCAATGCCGCCCTGCTCTACCTGTACCTGCGCACGGGCGGGGATCCGGATCAGGCCCGGGACGCCCTTTCGATGAGTGTGAGCCAGATCAACTGCGCCATGGCCTCCCTGCGGCAGATGGGCCTGATTGAGGAAAAGGCCCGCTTTCTCGAACCAGGCGAGCGACCTGTCTACACGGAACTGGATCTTACCCGGGAAATGGAAAAGGGAAAGGACTTCGGCCTGCTGGTGGGCGAGGTGCAACGCCGTCTCGGCCGCACCCTCTCCACGGAGGAACTGAAAATTCTCCTGTCCCTGCGGGACTACCTGCGGCTTCCGGACGAAGTCATCTCGATCCTGATCTCCTTCTGTATGCAGCGCAACCGAGCCCGGGGCAACGTCCGGGCGCCCTCCATGCGCAGCATTGAAAAGGAGGCCTACGTCTGGGCCGACAACGGCATTGACACCCTGGAAGAGGCCGCGGCCTATATGCAGCAGCAGCTGATGCGCCAGTCGAAGCTCGGCTCTATCCGCCACGCCCTGCAGATTCACGACCGCCGCCTGACGCCCAGTGAAGAAAAATACATTCTCAAGTGGTTGGAGATGGGCTTCGGTGAACCGGAAATATTGCTGGCCTATGACCGTACCTGCCTCCAGGCCGGTGGTCTCAAGTGGAACTACATGAACAGTATCCTGACAAGCTGGCAGAAACAGAATCTCTACACCGTCGACCAGATTTTGAAGTATGACAAGGCTCCGGAGCGCCGGAACGCCGCGAAGCAAACCGATCCCGACGCGGTGGATCCCATGGCGCTGCGGGCCATCCAGCGCATGATGAATGAAAAGGAGGACGCCTGATGCCCTACTCCAAGGAAATCCTTTCCCGTGCCCGGGCGCGGCTTGCCCAGGCCCGGCAGGAGCAGCAGGACACCTATGAGGCCCATCTGCAGGAGGCCTATGTCCGCTATCCCCGGCTCCGGGAGATCGACCGGGCGCTTCAGAACACCATGGCCCAGGTGGTTGCCGCCTCCTTCCGCAGCGGGGAGGATCCGACGGAAGCCATCGCCGCCATCAAAGAGCAGAATCTCGCCCTCCAGCAGGAGCGCGAGTGGATTTTGGACGCCTCCGACCTCGACCCGGACTTTCTGGATGACAGCCCTATCTGCGCCAAGTGCGGCGGCACCGGCTACATCGGCTCGACCATGTGCGACTGTCTCCGGGAGCTGTGCCGTTCGGAGCAGAAAAAAGAACTTTCCTCCCTGATCGGCAGCGGCAGGGAGCGGTTCTCCGCCTTCCGGCTGGACTACTATCCCGACCGGATTGATCCGCGGTGGAACGTCAGTCCCCGGGCCCTGATGACCAAAAATCTGAACCGGTGCAAGAACTATGCCTCCGGCTTCTCGACCCAGTCTCCCTCCCTGCTGTTCTCCGGCAATCCCGGCCTGGGCAAGACCTTCCTCTCCGGCTGCATTGCCCGCTCCGTGGCCGACCGGGGCTTCTCCGTGGTCTACGACACCGCTATTCAGCTCATCGCCGACTATGAGGCGGACAAATTTGGAGACCGCACGGAGGAGAGCCGCCAGAACCTCAAAAAATACACGGACTGCGACCTTCTGATCGTTGACGATCTCGGCACGGAGATGGTGACGCAGTTCTCCCTCTCCGCCCTTTACACGGTCATCAACACACGGATCCTCGCGGGTCTGCCAATGATTGTCTCCACCAATCTGGACTCCGCCGGCATCCACAGCCGTTATTCGCCCCAGATCGCCTCCCGCCTGCTGGGTACTTTCGAGCTGGTGCGCTTTCTTGGCGACGACATCCGCCTGCGCGGCAAGCTCTGATCGTTCCAAAGGAAAAACCCGAACCGAACGGTTCGGGCTTTTGGCTTATTTCAGGTATTTCTCCGCGATGGCCAGCTGCTCCGGCGTATTGACGCCGAGAATTTGCTCGTTCAGCTCCGCCGTGTAGACAGAAACTTTTCCACCACGCTGCTTCATCAGGGCCGGTACGTCAGTCAGGTAATACTCCTGCTGGGCGTTGTTGTTCCGCAGCAGGTCGAGGCAGGCCAGCAGCTCCTTGCAGTCAAAGGCGTAGATGCCCACGTTCAGCTCCCGGATGGCCTTCTGTTCCGGGGTGCAGTCCCGATCCTCGACCACCTGCAAAAATTCGCCATTCTCGTCCTTGAGCACGCGGCCATAGGGCAGTTTTTCTTCCGTGGTGCCGGAGAGCAGGGTACAGACAGAGCCGGTTCTCTCGTGTTCGGCCAAAAGTCCCCGGTAGACCTCCTCCTTCAGCAGCGGCATATCGCCGTAGCAGACGAGGACGGTGCCGTCAAATCCCTCCAGTTCCGCTTTGGCACAGCGGACGGCGTGGCCGGTGCCGAGCTGGGGATCCTGTACCGCGTGGGGATAGTCAGGGAAGGCGGCGATCACATCCTCCCGCCGGTAGCCGACGACGAGGATCGTGTCCTCCTTCGGGACAAATTGCAGGGTTTTCAGGACATAATAGAGCAGGGGCTTGCCGCAGGCCAGCCGCAGCACCTTGGGCATGGTATTGGTTTCGGTCATCATTCTGGTGCCCTTGCCGGCTGCCAGGACAACCGCTTTGATCGCGTTCATCGCAGACCCTCCATTGCATGATTGTATGGAAATCATACTCTGTTTTCCGGAAAAAAGCAATCCCGTCTTGCTTCTGTTGACGAAGAATGGTAAAATAAAAGAAAAACACTCGAGGTAATTTATGCTGGACTTCAAACCGCTTTTGCCGGAGGATTCCTCCTGGCTCCGACCTGTTCTAAACCGCACACCGGACATCTGCTGCGAATGCTCCCCCGCCTGCATGGTCATGTGGGGCAATGCCAGCATTGCCCAGTGCGGTGATTTCTTTGTCCCGATGGTCACCTATGACGGACGCTCCATCTATCTGCGTCCCCTGGGCGGCGCTGATTTTGCCCCCATTCTGCCCGAAATCATTGCTGACAGCCGGGCGCGCGGCATCTCATTCCAAATGTATGGCATCACGCCACCGGTGCGGGACTACCTGGAGCGAAATGGGAACTTTATCTTTACCACCGAGAGGGACTATTTTGACTATGTCTATCCCGTGGAGGCCCTGGCCAACCTCTCCGGCCACAAGTATCAGGCCAAGCGGAACCACATCAACCGCTTTGAGGAGGAGCACCCCGACTGGACACTGGAACCGATCACCCGGGAAAACATCCATGAGTGTGAGAAGATGACCACAGAATGGTACTACGAACACTATGAACTGGGCATTGACCCGGCCTTCTACGACGGCGAGCGGCGGGCCCTTTCTCTGGCCTTTGACCACTATGATGCCTTCGGTCTCGACGGTCTCCTGATCCGCACGGAGGGCCGCGTTGTGGCCTGGTCGATGGGCGCGCCCATGACCGAAACCGTCTACGACGTGAACTTTGAAAAGGCCTTTTCCTCCATCCAGGGTGCCTATCCCCTCATCAACCGGGAGTTCTCTCGGATGGTGCAGCAGAAATATCCCGGTATCCGCTATCTCGACCGGGAGGACGACATGGGCGAGGAGGGCCTGCGGAAGGCCAAGCTGTCCTACCACCCGGAGGTCATTCTGGAAAAGTACACGGCCCTGCTGCCGGAGGACGCCCGGTGAGATTGGCAAATCCATCCGACCGTCCGGCTCTGACCCGGCTCTGGACAGCCTGCTTCGGCGACAAACCATCGGTTGTGGAGGATTTCTGGGCACGGATGTGGCCGGAAATCACGATTTTCACGCTGGAGAACTGCGCCGCCATGGCAACGGCCATGCCGGTTTGCTGGCAGGAAAAGCCCGCAGCTTACCTCTACGCCGTCGCCACTGACCCAAACCGCCGTGGCGAGGGCCTCTGCAGCCGCCTGATGGCGGAGGCGGAGCGGTGGCTGGCCGGTCAGGGATATTCCTACGCGGTTTTGTCCCCAGCGGAACATTCCCTGTTCCAATTCTACGGACGAATGGGCTATGAAACCAGCTTTTTCTGCAACCGGCAGGTATTCCGCGGCCTGGGAAGCGGTCAAACTGTCCGCGCTGTCTCTCCGGCGGCCTACGCCGCCCTGCGTCGGGCGTACGGCCCGAAGGATCAGGTAGACTATCCCGAATCCCTGCTGGCCCTGCAGGAGAGTGCAGGGCCGCTGCTGGAGATTACCGGTCTGGGCTGTGCCGCCGTCGAACCGGCGGAGCACGGCTATATGACCCGAGAACTGCTGAGCCGCGACCCCCAAGCCGCCGCCTCGGCCCTCTGTGCCTATTTGAATGTTCCCCTGCTGCCGGCCCGGATGCCCGGCCCGGTTCCCTTTGCCATGGCCAAATCCCTGGACGGCAGTCCCCTCTGCCCTTCCTACCTGGGTCTGGCCTTTGAATAGCAAAAACCCCGCCGATTGGCGGGGTTTTTTGCTGTCATTCTGAGTGCAGCGAAGAATCTTTTGATTTTCTTTTAAATCTCGATTAGCTCGTATTCGTCAGTGCCGAGGCCGATCTTCTTGCCGTGGACGATCTGACCGCGCCAGTCGGTGATCGGGTGGTTGGCCCGCAGGGGCTCACCTTCCTGACCGTCGATGATGCTGCCCGCCAGAGGCTTCTGGCGGTTGACCGCGTCGCAGCAGGCCTGGTCCAGGGCCACCGGGTCGAAAGAGGCGAACATTCCCACGTCGGGGACGATGGGCAGGTCGTTGTTGTCGTGACAGTCACAGTCCGGGGAGACGTCCATGACCAGGCTGATGTGGAAGCTGGGCCGGTTCTGCACCACCGCCAGAGCATACTCCGCGATCTTGGCATCCAGGATGTCCAGGGCTTCGTCCTGGGCCGGGGTCACGGCGTCCATGGGACAGACCGCGATACAGCGGCCGCAGCCGACGCATTTGTTGTGGTCAATGTACATGACGCCGTCCCGCAGGTTCGGACCGTCGTGGGCGCAGATCTTCTGGCAGCAGCCGCAGCCAATGCAGCGGTCCTCCTGGACGTAGGGCTTGCCGGCAGAGTGCATCTCCATCTTGCCGGCCCGGGAGCCGCCGCCCATACCGATATTCTTGAGAGCGCCGCCCATACCGGTCATTTCATGGCCCTTGAAGTGGTTCAGGGAGATCACGATATCGGCATCCATCAGGGCGCTGCCGATCTTGGCCTCCTTGACGTACTCGCCGTTCACGGGCACCTTCGTCTCATTGCTTCCCTTGAGGCCGTCGGCAATCAGAACATGGCATCCCGTGGAGAAGGGAGAGAATCCGTTCTCATAGGCAGTGTCCAGATGGTCGAGGGCGTTCTTCCGGCTGCCGACATAGAGGGTGTTGCAGTCCGTCAGGAAGGGGCGGCCGCCCAGATCGTAGACCACGTCGGCCACGGCCTTTGCGTAGTTTGGCCGCAGGAAGGAGACGTTGCCCAGCTCGCCGAAGTGGATCTTAATGGCAACATATTTATTCTGGAAGTCAATCCGATCCATGCCGGCGGTCAGCATGAGGCGCTTCAGCTTCTGGATCCGGTTTTCATCGCTTGAGGTGCGGAAATTGGTGAAATAGACTTTGGAGGGTTCCATTGGTACTCCAATCCTTTCCTATTTGTATTTTCTGCTCTGGCTGACGGCCAGTTCGTCGCAGCGGTTGTTTTTTGGATTTTCAGCGTGGCCTTTGACCCAGTGATAGTGGACCTCATGCCGGTCGATCAGCGGGAGCAGCTTCTCCCAGAGGTCGACGTTCAGGGCCGGTTTTTTGTCCG
This sequence comes from uncultured Clostridia bacterium, assembly GCA_946060825.1. Classification (GTDB taxonomy): domain Bacteria; phylum Bacillota; class Clostridia; order Oscillospirales; family Oscillospiraceae; genus RGIG3159. The sequence goes on from CAMGPO010000022.1 coordinate 9,150, forward strand.
ACTTGATCCAGCCCCGCTTCTTCCAGCCGTAGACCCAGCCCTTCTGCAGGGCGTCGATGACATACTTGGAGTCGGAATAGAGTTCCACGATGCATGGCTCCTTCAGTCGAGACAGGGCTTCGATGACGGCGGTCAGCTCCATCCGGTTGTTGGTGGTGGAGGGCTCGCCGCCGGACATCTCCTTTTCCACGCCGTTCCAGCTCAAGATGGCGCCCCAGCCGCCGGGGCCGGGGTTGCCGCTGCAGGCGCCGTCCGTGTAGATGGTGACCTGTTTCATACCTCGGTCTCCGGTTCCTCAGCGGCGACCCGTTCGATGCCGATGACCCGGCTGCCCGTCTCCACCCGCATGACAATAACGCCCTGGG
>CAMGPO010000023.1 GCA_946060825.1 uncultured Clostridia bacterium
AACCCATGTTACCGCCGTGAAAGGGCGGTGTCTTAACCGCTTGACCAACGGGCCTTTGTTGGTAGCGGTAATCTGATTCGAACAGATGACAGGCCGGGTATGAACCGGGTGCTCTACCAGCTGAGCTATACCGCCATAGCAATCGTACCAACGTGCATGAGATATTATACGGAACCGCCGCCGTTTTGTCAACTGTTTTTTGTGTCTTTCTGAAAATTTTCCTGCCGCTTCGGGCATACTCCCTGCAGAACGGGAGATTTTCCCAAAACAAGGAGGATTTTCATGCGCACCATGGCCTATTTCCCGCGCATTGCCCTCGGTGGCGCTCTCTACTGCCTGCTCGAGATGCTCTGGCGGGGCCATTCCCACGTCTCCATGTTCCTGGTGGGCGGCTTCTGCTTCTGGATGCTGTCCCGGGTCGGACGGCTCCCCCGGCCCCTCTGGCAGCGGGCCCTCCTGGGCGCAGCCCTTGTGACGGCCGTGGAGTTCTTCTCCGGCCTGCTGCTGAACCGTGTCCTGCGACTGAACGTCTGGGACTACAGCGGCTTCCGCTTCCACCTGCTGGGGCAGGTCTGCCTGCTCTACGCCCTGCTGTGGATCCCCCTCTGCGCCGCCGGCATCCTGCTCAATCAGGGGTTGGACCGGCTGTGTCTCCGGCAGGCAGCCCTTCGGCCGTCACGCCGCCGGGGCGAAGCCCTGTGATCCGCACCCTTTTCAGGACGTTGCGCAGGCCCGGCTCCGGCAGGTAGACCAGGACGGAATTGGGCGCGTGGCCGGTACTGCAGCCGTCCTCGTCCTGCTCGAAGAGCACCGTCTGCTCCGTGCCGACCATGGCCTGCCGGTACGCCTCCGACAGCGCCCCCGCCGCCGCGCAGGCCAGGGCCGAGCGCTGCTCCTTCGTCTCGTTGGAATGCTGGCCCGGCATCCGGTCGGCCCGGGTGCCGGCCCGGCGGGAATAGGGGAACACATGGACGGCGGCAAGGCCGCAGTCCCGGATGAAGTCCAGGGACGCCTGAAATTCCTCCTCCGTCTCGCCGGGGAAGGCCACGATCAGATCCGTGGTCACGGCGCAGCCGGGGAAGTACCGCCGCAGCAGGTCCACGCTCTCCCGATAGCGGGCGGTGTCGTACTTCCGGTTCATCCGCTTCAGAACCGAATCGCAGCCGCTCTGGAGGCTCAGGTGGAACTGAGGACAGAGATTTTCAAAGCCGCAGAGGCGGCGGCAGAAGTCCTCAGTAATCGTGCGCGGCTCCAGAGAGCCGAGGCGTACGCGCATCCCCGGGACGGCGCCGCAAAGGGCCGCCAGGAGGTCGGCAAGACCGGGCGCTCCCGGGAGATCCCCGCCCCAGGAGGAGATCTCGATGCCCGTGACCACCAGCTCGAGGTAGCCCTCGGCGGCCAGGGTACGGGCCTGCGCCACCGCCGTCTCCAACGGCAGGGAACGCACCGGCCCCCGGGCAAAGGGGATGATGCAGTAGGAACAGAAGTTGTCACAGCCGTCCTCAGCCTTGAGCATGGCCCGGGTCCGGGCCGCCAGACCGCCGGCGGGCAGCACCTCGAAGTCATGGCGCTGCCGGGCGTTGTCCACATCCCGGAGGCGGATCTTCTCCCGGGCTGCCTGCTCCATCCGGTCGAGGAAGCCCTGCCGGTCTCCGGTGCCGGAGACCACGTCCACGTCCAGAGCCGCCACCTCGTCGGGGCTGACCTGGGCGTAGCAGCCGCAGACGCCGATGACGGCGTCCGGATTCAGCTTTCTGGCCCGGCGCACCATGTTGCGGGATTTCTTGTCGCCCGTGGCCGTGACGGTGCAGGTGTTGATAATATAGCCGTCGCAGACCTCGTCGAAACGGCCGAGGCTGTGGCCCCGCTGGAGGAGGAGCTGCTCCATGGCCTGGGTCTCATACTGGTTGACCTTGCAGCCCAGGGTGAAAAAAGAAAACTTCATGTTCAATACCACCAAATCGAATTGATGAAACTTGCGCTTTTTGTCTGAAATTCCAGTTGTAATTCCAGTGCCCCTTCCTGTATAATCATACATACAGCAAGAGAATGTCCGGAAACATTATAACGGACACCGCGCAAAATGTACAGAGGTTCGGGGGACTTTATGAATCAATTCCGCATCGTCTTTGGCTCCATACAGGAAATCGAACAGTTTGTACGGATTACAACCGGTCTCCAGGGCGACGTCAGCGTGGTCGCCGGGGATCAGTTCCAGGACGGAAAGGCCATCCTCGGCCTGCTGAGTCTGGGCCTCCACCGGCCCCTGCAGGTCGCCTATACCGGCACCAACGAGGAGTTCGACGTCTTTTTCCAGAGCGTCGCCCCTTACTGCGCCTGAAGCATCCGAATCGTCCGGCCCCGCCTTCGCGGGGCCTCTTTTTTTGTCCTATTCATGCTTTTTTTGCATAATCATGCGGAATGGGTATGACGTTGTCCGGCGGCGCATAGGCTCGTACCAGAAAACCGCTGGAAAGGATGACGCAAACATGAAACGACGCCTGCTCTGCGGCCTGCTGGCCGTACTGCTGCTGCCGCTGGCGGCGGTCTCTGTCCGGGCCGCGGATCTGGCGGAGACCGCCCCCTCGGCCATTCTGATCGAGCAGTCTACGGGGACGGTGCTCTTCGAGAAGAACGACCACGAGAAGCTGGCCCCGGCCAGCGTGACCAAGGTGATGACGCTGCTGCTGGTGATGGAGGCCCTGGACGAGGGCCGTATCGGCTGGGACGACACGGTGACGGCATCGGAGGCCGCGGCGGCCAAGGGCGGCAGCCAGATCTACCTCGAAGTCGGGGAGCAGCTTTCCCTGCGGGAGATGCTCAAGGCCGTCGTGGTCTCTTCGGCCAACGACTGCGCCTGCGCCCTGGCGGAGCACGTGGCCGGCAGCGAGGAGGCTTTCGTAGCCCGCATGAACGAGCGGGCGGCGGAGCTGGGCATGGAGGATACCCACTTCGTCAACTGCACGGGCCTTGACGACGGGGAGGCGGCGAAGGAGCATCGCACCTCCGCCTACGACATCGCCCTCATGTCCCGGGAGCTTTTGAAGCACGACGAGATCCGGGAGTACACGACGATCTGGATGGACTCGGTGCGGGACGGCCAGTTCGGCCTCTCCAATACCAACAAACTGGTGCGCTTCTACCAGGGCACCACGGGATTGAAGACCGGCTTCACCTCCGGGGCGGGCTACTGCCTCTCGGCCTCGGCGGAGCGGGACGGGATCGAGTTCATCGCCGTGGTCATGGCCTGCAAGACCTCGGACGAGCGGTTCACGGCGGCCAAGTCCCTGCTGGACTACGGCTTTGCCAACTACGCTCTGGTCTCGCCGGAGCCGGCGGAGCCGCTGCCGCCGGTAGCGGTGCGGCTGGGGACCGTGTCCCAGGTGCAGGCGAGGCTGGCGGAGGCGGAGCCGCTTCTGGCCGGCAAGAGCGCTGCGGCCAAGGCGGAGCGGGTCGTGGAGCTGGCGGAGTCGGTGGAGGCTCCGGTGGAGGCAGGCCAGAAGCTGGGCACCGTGACCGTCCGCGCCGGGGAGACGGTGCTGGCGGAGATCCCGCTGGTGGCGGAGGAGGCCGTGGCGCGGCTGACCTGGTGGGACGCGGCCAGGCTGATCCTGCGCCGGGCCTGCCTCGGCTGATTTTTCCCTGTCACGCTGAATGATCCACTGTCATTCTGAAAGAGCTTTGGTGACCGAAGAATCTTTTGCAGCCGTCTGCTGGAAGATTCTTCAGACACAAAGTGTCCTCAGAATGACAAAAAACACTCTTTCTGTCATTCTGAGCGAAGCGAAGAATCCTTTGCGCCCAGTTTTTGGAAGATTTTTCGGTCTACGGCCTCAGAATGACAACAAGGAAACACAGACCGGGCATCTAAGCGGATGCCCGGTCTTTTTCATCGAAGGAAGATGCGGTAATCGCCCCGGTATTCCCGGACAGTGCCGACCCGCTGGGCCGAGGGCACCGCGCCCTGCAGCTCCCGCAGCAGCGGCTCCGCGTCCTCCGGGTCCACAGCCATCAGCAGTCCGCCGGAGGTCTGGGGGTCGTAGAGGACGTCCTGAACGGCCAGAGGGGTCGCGCCGGGGTCGGCCTGGGCCTCGGCGTAGGCCCGGTTGCGGTAGACGCCGGCGGCCAGCAGGCCCATCCCCGCCAGCTCCACGGCCTCCGGCATCAGATCCATGGCTCCGACCTCCAGAACGATGGCGGCGTCGGAGCCTTCGGCCATCTCGAGGCTGTGGCCCATCATGGAGAAGCCGGTCACGTCGGTACAGGCGTGGACGCGGTAGCGTACCATGACGTCCCGGGCCGCCTTGTTCAGGGTGGACATCAGCGTCACAATCCGACGGCTGACCACCTCGTCCAGCAGGCCGGCCTTGGCCGCCGAGACGAGGATGCCGATGCCCAAGGGCTTCGTATAGAGCAGGACGTCGCCTGGCCGGGCGCCCACGTTGCGCAGAATACGGTCGGGATGGACAAAGCCGGTGACGGCCAGGCCATACTTCGGCTCGTCGTCGTAGATCGAGTGGCCGCCGGAGATGACGGCCCCGGCCTCGTAGACCTTGTCGTAGCCGCCCCGCAGGATGGCGTGAACCGTGTCCCGGTCCATGGTCTCCGGGACGCAGAGGATATTCTGGGCGATCTTCGGCTCGCCGCCCATGGCGTAGACGTCGGAGAGGGCGTTGGCCGCAGCGATCTGGCCGAAGGCGTAGGGGTCGTCGGTGATGGGCGGGAAGAAGTCCAGGGTCTGGACCAGGGCCAGTTCCTCCGAGATGCGGTAGACCGAGGCGTCGTCGGCGGTGTCGTAGCCGACGAGCAGGTTCGGGTCCTCCCGGACGCGGATATCGCCGAGGATCTGGCGCAGCATTCCGGCGCCGACCTTGGCGCCGCAGCCGGCGCATTTGGCCAGCTTGGTGAGTTTGACGGACTCTGCCATGAAAAAACCTCCTTATAAAACCGGGCGGGTCAGCCGCAGAATGGCCTCGAGGACACCGCCGCCGACGGCGAGGGCCTTATCTGAGGCGTAGTAACAATGGGAAAGCTCGCAGCGGGGATCCACGTCCCCGGCCTTCATGCCGGCGTGGACCGGCGTGCCGGCCGGAAGTAGTCCCCGCAGGACGCCGCTGATTTGGCAGACCATGGGCTTCCCGGCCACAGTGGCTGCCGTTTCCCCGGCCTCCACCCGGTCGCCGATGGCCCGCAGAGGACAGAATTCCCCGTCGGCCGGAGCGCGAAGCACCCGTTCGCCGGCATAGCCGCCGATCAGGCCCGGGATGGCCGTGTTGGGCTGGGCGCTGCCCTCGAGGATGACCCGGCCCAGCCAATGGCCCCGCATGGTCTCCACGACGGCGTGACAGTCCACCCCCGCCGTGAAGCCGGGGCCGACAGCGATGACGACGGGAGCATCGTCCATCCGGGTGCCCAAATTTTTCTTGGCTAGAATCGCGTCCACCAGGACGCCGGGCTTCAGGACCTCCCGGCAGCGGGCCTCCGGATCCGCCAGCACCGGCACCTCTCCCCGCTCCATCAGCGCCTCCGCCTCCTCCGGCGAGGCGGCCAGCCGGGCCGTCACGTCCTCGACGCGGCAGCTTCCCAGCCGGATTGCCTCGGAAAAGCAGACGGTGCGGCGGATGGCCGTGGGCTGGGGCAGGTCGGTCATCACAATCTCATAGCCGGAGCGGAGCAGCCGCAGGGCAATGCCCGTGGCAATATCCCCCGCTCCCCGAATCAACACTCTCACAGGAGCCACCTCTCTTTCAGACTGCACACAACGGCCGGCGTCCGCAGCAGGCCGCACAGCAGGCCGGCAACGCCGCGCCAGTCCTCGGCCTGGTTCAGCAGGATGACGTCGGCCAGGGCCTCCCGGTTCAGCACCGCCGCCAGCCGGGCCGGCGTGACCGCCTCGCCGGGACGCACATGGAGCTGGGCCGCGAAGATCTCCGGCCGGTGCACCACCCGGCAGATCGGCTCCTGCAGGCCGCTGAGGCCCACCACCTGGACGACCCGGTCCGCCTCCGGCGGGATGACCGGCTCGTAACCGGCGTGGCCCTTGAGAGGATAGCCGCGGGAGCCGTCGGCCTCCACCAGAACGTAGTCGGCCAGGCCCGTCAGGGCATAGGGCAGGGCCGTCAGCTTGCCGGTCTCCGGCTCCGGGACGCCGGCGCAGACCACCCGGTGGGTGTTCAGGGCCGCGGCAAGGGTCTCCCGATCCGGGGACAGCAGGAGGGGCAGGCCGTCAAAGGGCAGAATGTGGGTCGTGGTGCAGAGCAGGACGGTGCCAGACAGGCCCTCCGCCAACGTGCGGAGCAGGGTCGTCTTGCCGCCGCCGCCGATGATGGCCGTGACGCCCCGTGGAATCCCCAGCCGCGCCGCCAGATCCGCTTCAAACATCGTCTCGTCCCCTTTCCTTTTCTTTTTAGAATAGCATTGTTCTACCAAAAAAGCAACGGCCCGCCGCATTGACGGCGGCGGGCGGGCGATGGTACAATGAGAAAAAGGAGGCGCGGACGATGGAACTGCATGAAAAAGTGACGATCCGGCTGTTTCGGGAGGAAAAATGCTTCGGGCCGGGCATGGCGGAGCTGCTGGAACGGGTGGCGGAGCACCGCTCCCTGCGGGCGGCTGCCATCTCGATGAATCTGGCCTACTCGAAGGCCTGGACAATGATCCAGCGGGGCGAACGGGAGCTGGGCTTCCCGCTGCTGGTGACGGTCACCGGGGGCAGGGGCGGCGGCGGCGCAACCCTGACGGAGCAGGCGGCGCGGCTGCTACAGGCCTACCGCGCCTATCAGGCCGACGTGGAAGCCTACGCCAAGGCCCAGTTCGAGGCCCGCTTCGCGGAATTCCGCTGAACGCCCATCGCTTCGCATCAGGTTTTCTGTCATTCCGAGCGAAGCGAGGGATCTTTTGTGGCCGATTTCGGGACAATTCTTCGGCCTGCGGCCTCAGAATGACAATGAAGCATAAGCGGATTTCGCTTCCCTCCTGTCATTCTGAGCGGAGCGAAGAATCTTTTGCGACTGGTTTAGTATGAGATAAATCGGAATTTTTTGTGGAGGTGTTTATATGATATTCCTAAAGGTATTGGCTGTAGTTCTGGGATTGGCATTCCTTCTGTTTGGATACTTCATTTACTTTAAAAAGAAATACAATCTTATCAACGGTTTTGAGGCGGATTTCAAAGCCGGTCGGAAGAAAGAAGAATACGCAAAGAAAGTGGGAATGATAGAGTTTGTTGTTGGTATAGTTCTGCTTATCACAGGTGTTGCACTTATTCTGTTTGCCTAATAAATTCCAGTTTGTCTAACTGAATAATCTACATAGCCAAACGCTATTCAGCCGAGCGTTTGGCTTATTTTTATGGAAAGGAAGGATGAACGCTATGATTGCAAATCTGACAAGAGGAGCGAAGACCGCTTCTCTCCACCTGCCCGCGGATAGATTTCAGATCGCCGGCGTCCTGGCATACCTCGGTGTCGACAGGCTTGACGATTATGACCTTCCCTGTGAAGGTCAGGATTCCTCGGGTATCATGGTTTCGCTTGAACCGACCGGAATAGCAGAAAGAAACATCGCAGAACTGTGCCGAAGCGAGAAAATCTCCCTCGGAAGACTCAATTCGGGCTTTCGCAGTCTCTTCAAACTGCCGTATGAACAGCAGCTCGGTGTCATGGATCGGATCGCAAGTCAAAAGCCGGAGCATTTTGATGACTTTCGCAAAGCCATCGATGCCGCTACCGTTCCCTCGGTCAGACAGGAATACTATTTCCCACTCACCGTGAACCTGTACACGGCGAACCGCTGGGGCGATTACGACGATGATCCCGAAGAATACGACGGTCGCTTTGCTGCCCGCTATGAAGATAAAATCCGTCAGGCACTCCGGGTTTACAACCGGGATGACGGCGAGGATATGGCGGCATATTTTCACGGCAACAACACTGTCGTGGCAAAGCTCCGTTCCGCTACCTGGGATTTCAAAAGGCGGGGCGGTGAGCTGTACGGTTGCGTTACTGTGGAAACGGCAGGTCAGCTGACGGCAGAACAGGAAGCAGATCTGAAAGACTGGATCACGGGACAGAATTCTGACGGTCTGGGCGAAGGCTTTGAGCAGCAGGAGATCAATATCGACAGCTATAGCAGCTCGGGCAGAATCTGTGTGAGCTTCTGGCACTCGGGTGACGATTACTTTGTAGACAATGAAGACGAGTTTGCCGAAAGGCTGGAACAGGGCTTCAACTTGGGAGGTATGTGATGAACATGACCTCCTTTTTTTCATCCTCTGAGGATGCTCGGAGGTGAATCAGACAGACAACCGATATAAACTTCTGTATGGGCTGACATTATTCGAACCCGATGACAGAACCCCACTATGCAGCGTCGAGGAAGTGGCTGACTTTCTTCTGACACACGACGGCGGGATTATCACGGAACCGGACGGCGCGGTGCTTCTGGAAGCAGAAGACCGGGAGTTCGTATCCTGCACCGACTCCGAATACAAAGACGAGCTGATGCGGGAGATGCGCAAAAGCGAAGGCTTTGAAGACCGGTTCGGATACCGCTTTCCCGCCCGAACAAACAAGAAACGAAAAGGAAGGTAACAAATGCAGGATTTTGACAGACTGAACAGAATCGCAAAGCGTTTGCAGGAACGCTACCCAAAAGGCACACGGATCGTGCTTTTGAGTATGGGAAATGATCCGAACCCGATTCTCCCCGGCACAAGAGGAACGGTGAATGTCGTTGATGACATTGCAACCGTTCACTGCACCTTCGACAACGGTCGGTCGCTCGGCATCGCCTATGGCGAGGACGACTTCCGCGCCCTGACTGCCGAAGAACTTGCCGAGGAATCGGAATGTGAGGATCAGGAACAGGTCGGAGGAATGCACCTCTGACACAAATCAGATATTTGGATATGTTCGCCGGAATCGGAGGCTTCAGATCGGGGCTTTCGCATTACGGCGATTTTTTTGTACCCGTAGGCTATTGCGAAATCGATCCGTATGCAAAGAGAGCCTACGAAGCAATTTACGAACCGAAAGGAGAGATTTATTTTGAAGACGCAAGAGGAATCGTCCCCGAAAACCTGCCGGATATCGACCTTATTTGCGGGGGATTTCCTTGTCAGAGTTTTTCAATCGCTGGAAAGCGAGGGGGCTTTGAAGATGCCCGAGGAACGCTGTTCTTTGAAATTGCCCGGATTGCCCGAGTTATAAAGACCGCCCCGATGGAACATCGGGGAGAGTATCTGCTCCTTGAAAACGTTCCCGGACTGCTATCTCACGACAGCGGCAGGACGTTTGCGACCATCCTCGGTACGCTTTCGGAACTGGGGTACGATGTCGCATGGCAGGTTCTTAACAGCGCAGATTTCGGTGTTCCCCAATCCCGAAAAAGAGTGTTTCTTGTCTGCTGTCTTGGAGAAGAATGCGCCGGAGAGATATTATCTTTCACCGATTCAAATCCAAAAACTATTATTCAAAAGATCGGCGGCAGACAAGGTGACAGAAT
>CAMGPO010000024.1 GCA_946060825.1 uncultured Clostridia bacterium
CTGATCCGCGAGGTCAACCCCAAAGCCCTGACGATCGCCGAGGATATGTCCGGTATGCCGGGCATGTGCCTGCCCATCGAGGACGGCGGCATCGGCTTTGACTACCGGCTGGGCATGGGCCTGCCGGATATGTGGGTGCGCACCGTCAAGGAGAAGCGGGACGAGGACTGGGAGATCGGCAAGATGTGGGGTGATATGTGCCTCCGCCGTCCCGGCGAGAACACCGTCGCCTATGTGGAGAGCCACGACCAGGCCCTGGTCGGCGACAAGACCATGATCTTCCGTCTGGCCGACGCCAATATGTACACCGACATGGACAAGGCCTGCCACAACCCGGTCATCGACCGGGCCATCGCCCTGCATAAAATGATCCGCCTCTTTACGCTGGCGGGCGGCGGCGAGGCCTATCTGAACTTCATGGGCAACGAGTTCGGTCACCCGGAGTGGATCGATTTCCCGCGGGAGGGCAACGGCTGGAGCTTCCACTACTGCCGCCGCCAGTGGAGCCTGCTGGACAATGGCTATCTCAAGTACCAGTGGCTTGGCCAGTTTGACCGGGACATGATCCGCCTGACCAAGCAGCAGCACATCTTCCGCCAGCGGATGGGCGACCTCCGGCTGCTACAGGAGAAAGAGAAGGTCATCGTGTTCTACCGTAAAGGCCTGCTCTTCGCCTTCAACTTCCATCCGACGGCCTCCCAGGCAAAGGTTTCGGTGCCCCTCCCCGCCATGCGGGATTATACGCTGGTGCTCTCGTCTGACGACGAGCAGTACGGCGGCCAGAACCTGGTGGAGCATATGACCTATCCCGCCAGAATGGTCGAAGGGAAGCCCATGCTGGACCTGTACCTGCCGGCCCGCTGCGCCATTGTCCTCAAGGAGGGCCGCACCCGTGCCAAGGGCTGAGGACCGCTCTGCTGAATCTGATGCCCGCCGCAGAAAACTGCGGCGGGCGTCCCCTGCATAGCGGCACCACAAGATATTGTGGTGGCGTGTTTCCTGACTGTAGTCCGGCCAAATGTACGGAAACCGCATTTTTTGGCCGGAAAGCCGTAAAAAAACGTCGGATTTCACCGAATGAAAAGATGGGACTTGACATTTCGCCGATTGTGGCTCTATAATCACACACATAAATATATATAGTACATCAGTACGATCATGGAAGGACTGTAAACAATGGCAAAAGAATTCAAGCTGACCGTTATGCGTCTGAAGGAACTCGAGGACGAGCTCAAATATCTGAAGACCACCCGGGAGGCGGAGGTCGCAGAGCAGATCAAGGAAGCACGTTCCTTCGGCGATCTCTCCGAAAACAGCGAATACGACGAGGCCAAGAACGAGCAGGCCAAGCTCTACGGCCGCATCGCCGAGGTGGAGAACATCCTGGCCCATGCCGTCGTCATCGACGAGAACGAGGAGAACTCCGGCCGGATCGGCCTCGGGTGCACCGTCAAGGTTCTGGACAAAGAAACCGGAGAGACCGAGTGCTATACGATTGTTGGCTCTCAGGAAGCGGACCCGATGATGGGTAAGATTTCCGATGACTCTCCTTTCGGTCGCGCTCTGGTCGGTAAGGCAGAGGGCGACACTGCCGAGGTGGAAGCGCCGGTCGGAAGCCTCTTCTTTGAGATCCTTTCTGTGCAGAGATAATAACAGGCAAAGAGGCATAGAGTGGACTATGCCTCTTTCTGTCTGTATCGTGGAGGACGGCGGCAGGTATGGAACGAATCACCAGCAGGCAGAATAAACTGCTGCAGCACGTCAAAAAGCTGCAGAGCTCCCGCAGCTACCGCTATCAGTGGGGCCAGTTCGTGGCGGACGGAACAAAACTGCTCGGCGAGGCTGTCCGCTGGTACGGCGGACTGGAAACGGTGATCCTGCAGGAGGGCGTTACGGCGGAGGTGCCGGAGGGCGTCCGAACGGTGGAGATCCCGGCGGAGCTGATGCGGGCGGTCTCCACGATGGAGGCGCCCCAGGGCGCCCTGTTTGTCTGCCGGATGCCCGAGCCGAAGCCTCTGGAGCTTCGGGGCGGATGCCTGATCCTGGACGGCGTTCAGGATCCCGGCAATCTCGGCACGATCCTGCGGACTGCCGACGCGCTGGAAGTGCCAGTGGTGCTCACCGAGGGCTGTGCTGATCCCTACGGGGAAAAGACCGTGCGTGCCTCCATGGGTGCGGTGTTCCGCACCCAGCCCCAGCAGGCTGCGCGGGCTGAGATTCTGGCCCGGTGCCGGGAGTCGGGGATTCCTCTGGCGGTGACGGCACTGACGCCGGACGCCCGGGACATCCGGGAGGCTTCCCTGGCGGAGATGGCTTTGGTCATCGGCAGTGAAGGCCGAGGCGTCTCGGCAGACTTCCTTGCGGCGGCGGAGAACCGCCTGATCATTCCCATGAATCCGCGCTGTGAGTCTCTGAATGCGGCAGTGGCCGCAACAATCGTCATGTGGCAGATGCGGAGATAGAGAGAAAGGATGGAGACCGTGGAGGTCTACTGGATTTGGCTCTGCGAGCTGGATGGGCTGACACCCAAGGGAAAGCTTCGCGTTCTTTCCGCCTTTGGTTCGCCGGAGGCTGCCTTCCGCGCATCGGAGGAGGAGTTGGCCCACTGTAAGGGTTTGACGCCTGAGGATCGTGCCGCTCTGCGCTGCCGCGATCTGACCGCGGCGCAGAAGATTCTCCACGACTGCTACGAGCGGAATATCCACATCCTGACTATGGCAGACACCTGCTATCCCGGGCTGCTGCGGCAGATCCCGGATCCGCCGCCGGTGCTCTACTTTGTTGGCCGTCTGCCGGACTTCGACAGCGAGCTGACCATCTCCATCGTGGGCCACCGCAAGGCGTCGGCCCAGGGGATGGCGGTGGCCTGCAAGCTGGGCTATGAACTGAGCCGGGCCGGCGTCATTGTCATCTCCGGCTGTGCCGCCGGCATTGACGCGGCGGCCATGGGCGGCGCCCTGCGGGGCGGCGCTCCAGTCGTCGGCATCCTGGGCGGCGGCGTCGATGTGGTCTATCCCAGAGAGAACCGCCGCCTGCTGGAGGACGTCCGGGATTTCGGCTGCCTCATCAGCGAGTACCCGCCGGGCGCGAAGCCGCTGAGCTGGCATTTCCCGATCCGTAACCGCATCATCAGCGGTCTCAGCCGTGGCGTCGTTGTAGCCGAAGCGCCGAAACGGAGCGGATCGCTGATTACGGCCCGTTTGGCTATGGAGCAGGGGCGGGACGTCTTTGCTGTTCCCGGCGCTGCGGGCGAACGGCTCTGCGCCGGCAGCAACGATTTGCTGCGTCAGGGCGCCGGCCTGGTCGAGAACGGCAGCGATGTCGTCGTCGGCTATGGCTACCTGTTCCCGGAGCGCTTCGAACTTTTGAGCGAGGAAGAAAGCGCCTCTCTGACGGCGGAAATTCTGGCCGACCGGCCTGCCGTTGCGGCCGCAAGTCCTGTAAAAACGCTGGAAAGCGGCGGAAAAAAGAACGTTGACAACGGGAAAACCCCGAAGTATATTGACGTACAAGAGGCTTCAGCCAAGCTGCCGCCCGATCAGGCTGCGGTGCTTGGCGCACTGGCAGACGGCCCGCTGCAGACCGACGAGCTCATCCGGCGCAGTGGTATGACCGCCTCTGCCGCTCTCGGCATTCTGACTATTCTGGAGATTGCCGGCCTCATTCGCCCGCTTCCGGGCGGAATTTATTCCCTGCGCGAAATTCCCTGAAACCCTTGATTCGGAGGAGAATCGAACCATGTCAGAAAAAACCAACCTCGTGATCGTGGAATCGCCGTCCAAAGCCAAGACCATTGGCAAATACCTCGGCGGCGGCTACCAGGTCAAGGCTTGCATGGGCCATCTGCGGGACCTGCCCAAGAGCACGATGGGTGTCGATATTGAACACGACTTTGAGCCGGAGTACAAGCCGATCAAAGGCAAGGAGAGCATCATCCGGGATCTGAAGAAGTCAGCGGACGAGAGCGAAATTGTCTATCTGGCCACCGACCCGGACCGGGAGGGCGAGGCCATCTCCTGGCATCTGAAGCACTTGCTAAACCTGCCGGATGAGAAAGCGAAGCGCGTTACCTTCAACGAGATCACCAAAAAGGTGGTCACGGAGAGCATCGCAAAGCCCAGGGCCATCGACCAGGATCTGGTGGACGCCCAGCAGGCCCGCCGCGTGCTGGACCGAATCGTAGGCTATGAGATTTCGCCGGTCATGTGGAAAAAGATCCGCCGGGGCCTCTCGGCAGGCCGCGTCCAGAGCGTTGCCACTCGGATGGTGGACGACCGCGACCGGGAGATCAGCGAGTTCCAGCCCCAGGAGTACTGGACGTTGGATGTTTTTTTGAAAAATACCGCCGGCGCCCGGTTTAAGGCTTCCTATTACGGAAAAGACGGAAAAAAATACGAGCCAAAGTCCGAGGCGGACGTGCAGGCCGTCCAGGAGGCGGTTCGGACGCTGCCCTTCACGGTGAGCACGGTTAAAAAGACGAGCAAGCAGCGCTCACCTGCGCCGCCTTTCACGACCTCCACCATGCAGCAGGAGGCCTCCCACAAGCTGAACATGACGCCGCGGCGCACCATGTCCATCGCCCAGCAGCTCTATGAGGGCGTCGACGTTACCGGCGAGGGCACCGTCGGCTTGATCACCTATATGCGTACCGACTCGCTGCGTATCAGCGAGGAGGCCCAGCGGGACGCGGCTTCCTATATCGAGAACCACTACGGCCAGAACTACCGCCCGGCAAAGGCCAGACAGTACAAGGCCAAGGCCGGTGCTCAGGACGCCCATGAGGCCATCCGCCCCAGCAATATCAATCTGACGCCGGAGCGGATTCGGGACGACCTCACCAGCGACCAGTACAGACTCTACCGCCTGATCTGGCACCGTTTCCTGGCCAGTCAGATGGAGAATGCGGTCTATGACAGTGTCAGCGTCTCCATTGACGCGGGAAGCCACAGCTTCCGTGCCAGCGCCAGCAAGCTGAAATTCCCCGGCTATCTGGCTGTCTATGACGACAGCCGCGACGACGGCGAGAAGGATGAAAAGAAGGCCCCGGCTCTGCCGGAGCTGACCGAAGGGGAGCGGCTAACCCTGGATGGCTTTGAGCCGCTACAGCACTTCACGCAGCCACCGGCCCACTACACCGAGGCTTCGCTGATCCGCGCCATGGAGGAGCAGGGCATCGGACGACCCTCTACCTACGCGCCGACGGTGTCCACGATCCTCGACCGCCGCTACGTCAAGAAGGACGGCAAGTGTCTGGTTATCACAAACCTGGGTGAGAGCGTCACCCGCTGGATGAAGCGGTACTTCGCCAACATCGAGGACACAAAGTTCACGGCAAACATGGAGCGCCAGCTTGATGAGGTCGAGGAGGGCAGCGTGGCCTGGAAGGACATCCTGCGGGGCTTCTACGGCGACTTTGCCCGGCAGGTGGAGGAGGCGGCGAGCGGCGAGCGCGAGCACGTCGAGCCGGTGGTCAGCGACGAGGTCTGCCCGGTCTGCGGCAAAAATCTGGTGGAGCGGGACGGAAAGTTCGGCACCTTCCTTGGTTGCCCCGGCTTCCCGGACTGCACCTTTACGATGCCCCTGGTTGAAGTCATGCCGGGCCGCTGCCCCAAATGCGGCGGGCGGCTGCTGAAGCGCACCGGCATCAGCCAGAAGAGCCGCAAGCAGTACACCTACTACTGCTGTGAATTCAACAACACCCGGGCGGAGACGCCCTGCGACTTCCGCACCTGGGACGTACCTACGACCCAGGACTGTCCGGTCTGCGGGCAGACGATGTTCAAGAAGTCGGGCAGGGGCCGCATGACGCCCTTCTGCATCAACCCGGACTGCTCCAACTATCTGCCGGAGGAGAAGCGGGGCTACCGGAAAAAGACGGCGGAGAACGCTGCTGAATCCGGCGAGGCGGAGGAGAAGAAGCCCGCGAAAAAGCCGGCGGCCAAAAAGACTGCCGCGAAAAAACCGGCGGCGAAGAAGAAAGCCGCCGCGAAAGGAACCGAGGCATGAGAGAGGTCAAAGTGATCGGCGCCGGTCTGGCGGGCTGTGAGGCGGCCTGGCAGCTGGCACAGCGGGGCGTCCCGGTACGACTTCTGGAGATGAAGCCGCAGAAGATGACCCCTGCCCACCACAGTGCGGATTTCGCGGAGCTGGTCTGCTCCAACTCCCTGCGGGGCGACCGGCTGGAAAACGCCGTGGGTCTGCTCAAAGAGGAACTGCGCCGCCTCGACAGCCTGATTCTCGCCTGCGCCGATGCGACGCGGGTGGAGGCAGGCGGCGCTCTGGCCGTGGATCGCGGCGGGTTTTCCGCCTTGGTGACGGAGAAGATCAAGTGCCATCCCAATATCACCGTGGAGTACGGCGAGTGCAGCGAGGTGCCGGCGGGACCGGTCATCATTGCCACGGGGCCGCTGACCTCGGAGCCGATGTCCGACGCCATCCATAGCTACTTCGGCGGCCGGGACTATCTGAATTTTTACGATGCGGCCGCACCGCTGGTCACCTTCGACTCCATCGATATGGACTGTGCCTGGTTTGCCTCCCGCTATGACCGGGGCAGCGCGGATTACATCAACTGCGCCATGAACCGGGAGGAATACGAGGCCTTTGTTCGGGAGCTGTCTGCCGCTGAGGAGGCGGAGGTTCACGGCTTTGAGGACAGCAAGGTCTTTGAGGGCTGTATGCCCGTGGAGGTTATGGCCCGCCGTGGCTTTGATACCCTGCGCTACGGCCCGCTGAAGCCCGTAGGCCTGAGGGATCCCAAGACCGGAAAAGAGCCCTATGCGGTGGTGCAGCTCCGGCGGGACAACGCCGTGGGCAGCATCTACAACATTGTCGGCTTCCAGACCCATCTGCGGTTCCCGGAGCAGAAGCGGGTGTTCTCCATGATCCCGGCACTGAAAAACGCGGAGTTTGTCCGCTACGGCGTCATGCATCGGAACCTGTTCCTGAATTCTCCGGGCCTGCTCGACCGGTACTATGCCGACCTGCGGGATTCGCTGGTGGCCTTCGCCGGACAGATGACCGGCGTGGAGGGCTATGTGGAGTCTACGGCCTCCGGCTGGCTGGCTGGCGTGGCTATGTCCTGCAAGGTGCTGGGACAGGCGGTGCCCGATTTCACGCGACAGACGGCCATCGGGGCCTTGGGCTATTACATCAGCGACACAACAGTTCGGGACTTCCAACCGATGAACATCAACTTCGGTATTTTGGAGCCCCTGGGTTATAAGGTAAAGGGAAAGGCCAACAAGAATTTCGCCATCGCCCAGCGGGCGCTGGCGGTCGTGGAGGCCATCCAAGCGCAAACAGAGAAATGAGGTACCATCATGAGAATTATCATTGACGCAATGGGCGGCGACAATGCGCCAAAGGCGGTTGTGCAGGGCGCGATCGACGCGGCCAAGGAGTTCGGCGTCGATATTGTGCTGGTGGGGCACGGGGAGACCATCCTGCGCTGCCTGAACGAGATCGGCCTCGACAATCTCCCCAAGGGCATTGAGGTGGCCAACGCCGATGATGTTGTCACGATGGAGGACGATCCGACCAGTGTTATGCGGGAGCACCGCGGCTCATCCCTGGTCGTGGGTCTTAAAATGCTGGCCGACGGAAACGGCGACGCTTTTATCTCTGCCGGCAGCACCGGCGCACTGCTGACCGCCGCGACCCTGACGGTCAAGCGGGTCAAGGGCGTCCGCCGGGCGGCTTTCGGCCCGGTAATCCCCACCAAGGGCGGCAGCGCCGTCCTGATCGACTGCGGTGCCAACGTCGAATGTACGCCGGAATTCCTGCTGCAGTTTGGATTCATGGGCTCGATCTACGCGAAGCAGTTCCTGGGCATCCGGGAGCCGCGGGTGGCTATCCTCAGCAATGGTACCGAGGAATGCAAGGGCACCGACCTCCACCGGGCGGCCTACGCCCTGCTGAAGCAGGCCGACGAGGCGGGTCTCCTGCACTTCATCGGCAATGTGGAAGGGCGGGACGCCATGCTGGGTGCTGCCGATGTCATCGTGGCCGACGGCTTCTCCGGCAACATTCTGCTTAAATCTGTCGAGGGTACGGCACTGTTCATGATGTCCCTGCTTAAAAAGACTTTCACAAAAAATCTATTCACTAAATTAGGTTATCTGCTCTGCTCCGGCGGCATCGGCGCGATGAAGGGGATGCTTGACTACCGGGAGACCGGCGGCACAGCCCTGATCGGTCTGAACAAACCGGTCATCAAAGCCCACGGATCTTCCGACGCCCGGGCCATTCGCAGCGCAGTTCGGCAGGCGGTGCAGTCCGTGGAACGGGGCGCAGATAAGGAACTGGCAGAGAATATCGGCAGACTGTCTGCTTTGAAAGAACAGAAGGAACAGTAATATGCTTTCAGAATTGGAACAGGCCCTCGGCTACACCTTCCGGAACCGAAGCCTGCTGGAAAACGCACTGCGGCATAGTTCCTATGCCAATGAGAACCGGAAGGAACACCCGAGCAGCACCGAGCGGCTGGAGTTCCTGGGGCATTCGATCCTGGGATTCGTCGTAGCCGAATACCTCTACCGCACCTATCCCGATCATCCTGAGGGTGATCTCACGCGGATGCGGGCGGAGTTGGTCTGCGAAGGCAGTCTGGCAGAGGTGGCGGCACGGCTGAACCTGGGCAACTACCTGATGCTGGGTCATGGCGAGGAACACGGCGGTGGACGCAGCCGGGCCAGCATCAATGCGGACGCTGTGGAGTCCGTTCTGGCGGCGGTTTATCTGGATGGCGGCTATGAGCCAGCGAAGAGCCTGATTTACCGCCTGATCCTTAACGGCGAAAAAGCCCACGCACCGGTCAATTCGGACTACAAGACCATGCTTCAGGAGTTGGTGCAGCGGGAGAAAAACCAGGTTCTGAAATACTGTCTGGTTTCCGAGACCGGCCCCGATCACGACAAAGAGTTCCGGGTCATTGTCCTGCTGAACGACCGGATCATCGGCGAAGGTAGGGGAAGAAGCAAGAAACGTGCAGAACAGGCGGCTGCGGCCCAGGGTATTGAAGCTCTGAAACAGTGAGATAACGGCGCAGGGCGGCGGCTCTGCGCCGTTTTTCGGAGGATAGACAATGGCAAAAAAACGAATCATCCCGATCTTTGTGCCTCATGTGGGCTGTCCCCACCAATGTGTATTCTGCAACCAGCGACGGATCGCCGGGGCGGGTACGCCGCTTCGCCCGGAGGCTGTGACGGCGGCTTTGGAAGCTGGCCTTGCACAGGCAGGAGAAGGAGCGGAGGTTGCTTTTTACGGCGGCAGCTTCACGGCCATCCCGGCGGACCAGCAGGAGGCTCTGCTTGGGGCGGTACGGCCCTTTTTGGCGGATGGACG
>CAMGPO010000025.1 GCA_946060825.1 uncultured Clostridia bacterium
GCAAAGATGACCAGCACCAGCGCCAGGATCCACCAGGGCGCCGGCTCCACAGCGTTGGCCCAGAGCACCAGAGCAATCAGCCAGCCCATCAGCACCACCATCACCGCCGCCGCGATCAGCGGCCCCGTTTTCTTCTTTCTTCTGTCGTACTTCGTGCTCATAAACCGGACGCCTCCTTCCTCCAGCTCGCGGAGTCTCTTTTCCCAGGCCGCCGTGTCCAGCCCGTCCATTGTCGCCTGGCTCTCGGCCACCTGGGCGCAGAGCTGGGCGATCTGCTGTAAATTCCGCTGCTCCCGGTTCAGGAGAATCCCATGGCGCTCCATACAGTCCGAGAGGGTGATCCTGCCGGAGAGCAGGCTCCGGATCTCCTCGATGGGAACCGACAGCTTCCGCAGCAGCCGGATCTTCCGCAGGGTCTCCACCTCTGCCGGCCCGTAGGAGCGGTAGCCGTTCTCCGACTCCCGGCCAGGATGGAGCAGGCCCTGTTCCTCGTAAAACCGGATGTTCTTTTTGGGGATCCCCACCAGCTTTTCCACTTCGTTGATGCGCAACGCGTTTCACCCCTCTCTATTTTCGTTATATACCTTCCACCCGGTGGAATGTCAACAGAAAAAACGCTGCAAAACCGAAATTTTGCAGCGTTTTGATTTACACCTCCATGATGACCGGCAGGATCATGGGGTTCCGCCGGGTCTTCTTGTAGAGGTACTGGCTCAGGTCGTTCTTGATGGTGTTCTTGATGGCCGACCATTCGGAGACGTGCTTCACATAGCACTGGTCGAGGGAATGGGCCGCAATGATGCGCAGCTCCTCCATCAGCTCGCCGTTGTCCTTGACGTAGACAAAGCCGCGGGTGATGATGTCCGGCCCGGTCAGGACGGAGCCGTCCTCGGCGGACAGGTTGACGATGACGACGATCATGCCGTCCTCCGCCAGGTGCTTGCGGTCCCGCAGCACCACGCTGCCTACGTCGCCCACGCCGGTGCCGTCCACCAGCATCCGGCCGGCGGGAACCGTCCCATTGATCTTGCAGGTCTTGGCCGTCAGCTCCAGCACCTGGCCGATGTCCAGAATGAAGATGTGCTTGGGGTTCATGCCCATGGTCTGGGCCAGCTTGGAGTGGGTATGGAGGTGACGCTGCTCGCCGTGGATCGGGATAAAGAACTTCGGCTTCAGCAGGGCGTGCAGGATCTTGATCTCCTCGCGGCAGGCGTGGCCGGAGGCGTGGAGGTCGAGGGCTTTGTCGTAGACGACGTCAGCGCCCTTACGGTAGAGTTCGTTGATGATCTTGCCAACGGCCTTCTCATTACCGGGGATGGCCGAGGCGGAGATGATGACCCGGTCGCCGGGCTGCAGCTCCACCTGGCGGTGGACGGAGAAGGCGATGCGGTACATGGCCGACATATCCTCGCCCTGGGAGCCGGTGCAGACGATGACCACCTTGTCCTTGGGCAGGCCCTTGATCTCGCCGATGTCCACAAGGGTGTGGGGCGGCACCTTGAGGTAGCCCAGCTCCGTGGAGACCTTGAGGATCTGCTCCATGCTGCGGCCGGTGACGGCCACCTTGCGGCCATAGTGGCTTGCCGTGTCAAAGAGGGTCTGAAGCCGGTGCATATTGGAGGCGAAGGTGGTGACGATGATGCGCTGCTTGCAGCCCTTGAACTGTCGGTCAAGGCCGTCGGCCACAGTCAGCTCTGAGGGGGAGTGACCAGGCCGCTCCACGTTGGTGGACTCACAGAAGAAGGCCAGCACGCCCTCCCGGCCCAGCTCGCCGAAGCGGGTCAGGTCGGCCATGCCCTCGGGATCCGTGGGGTCGATCTTGAAGTCGCCGCTGAATACGACCATACCCACCGGCGTTTTGACCGCGAAGGCCACGGCGTCGGCGATGGAGTGGTTGACGTGGATGAACTCCACCTCGAAGCAGCCGGCCTTGACGATGTCGCCGGCCCTGTGAGTCACCAGCTTGGTGGTCTTGTCGAGGCCGTGCTCCTCCAGCTTGTGCCGGACGAGGCCCAGAGTCAGGGCCGTGCCGTGCACCGTGGTGCGGAACTGCTGCAGGGCATAGGGCAGGCCGCCGATGTGGTCCTCATGGCCGTGGGTCAGGAAGATGCCCCGCAGCTTGCCCTGGTTCTTCGCCACGTAGCTGACGTCAGGGATAACCAGGTCGATGCCGTACATGTCGTCCTCGGGGAAGCCCAGGCCGCAATCGATGATGATCATGTCCTTTCCGTACTCCAGGACGGTCATATTCTTTCCGATTTCACCGAGACCGCCCAGGGACATGATTTTTAATTTTTCTGCCAATGAAAATTACATTCCTTTCTCAGATTGGTTCGCCGCCGCAGACGCGCTGTGCTGATACGCCAAAATGGCAACAGAAATCCAGAGCACACAGGAGTCAGGCCGGAAGCCCCGTCTCGCTTCCCGCCGCCTCCCGCCTGCAGGCCGGCTTGGTTTTTGACTTGTAAAACTATATGGAGCGCTGCTGCGCCGATACACATAAAGAGGGCAAAACGGCCCGTTCGATTCAGTATAGCACAGAAGCCGGAAAAAGTATACAAAAACTTTCGTAAAAATCTTGTCATTCTTCCGGGTTCTTATCCGGACAGCCTTTCTTTTCCCAGATTTGTTCTTGAATGCCCTCACTTTGTTTGTTATAATAAAATAACGTATTGCTTCTTTTCACTTTGATGGAAAGGTGTGTTGGTTTTGAACAAAAAATTAGCCCGGCTTCTGCAGCCCGCCCTCCCGGTGTATCTGGGCATTCTGGTGATCTGCGCCGCCGCCGCCCTTTTCCTGGAGCAGCATATCCTGGCCGCCTGCGAAGCCGGCGGAGCCCTGGTGCTGCTGATTTTCGCTCTGGTCAACTCCCGGAGCCGTAAGCGGGAGTTGGTCCGCTACATCCAGTCCACCACAGACGCCCTGGACGTCGCCATCCGCAGCGACGCCCCCATCGCCAAGGTGCTGCTGGATCCGGAAACAGAGGAGATCCTCTGGGCCAACGGCCTCTTCTGCAAGATGGTCGGCGTCCGCGAGAACCTCATCAGCACCCCACTGACAAAATTCCTGCCGGAGCTGGATCTCTCCTTTCTGCGGGACGAATCGGTCAAAACCAGCCCGGAGCTACGCATCGGCACCCGCCGCTACCACATCTACGGCAACGTGGTCTCGCCCAAGAGCGAGATGTATCCCTCCAGGCTGGCGAACCTCTATTTCCTCGACATGACCGAGTATCTGACGGTCAAGGACGAGTACGCCCGCTCCCGGCCCGTCGTCGCCATCATCCTGATCGACAACTACGATGAGCTGACTGGCAACCTGAGCGACAACGACGTCTCCGGTATCAACGTGGCCCTGAACAACGCCATCCGCCGCTGGACCGAAGGTACCGGCGGCCTTCTGCGGAAAATTGAACGGAACCGCTACCTCTTTATTTTTGAATCCCAGGTGCTGCCCGGCATGATCGAAAACAAGTTCTTCCTGCTGGATGACATCCGCCAGGTGGTCAACGGCTCCGGTGTGGCCGCCACAGTCAGCCTTGGCATCGGCAAGGACGGCGCCTCCTACGAGGAAGCCTACAACTTCGCGGCCCTCAGCATTGAGATGGCCCTCAGCCGCGGCGGCGACCAGGCCGTCGTCAAGGACCGCTACAACTTCAACTTCTACGGTGCCCGGGCCAAGGAGTCCAGCAGCCGCACCAAGGTCAAGGCCCGGGTCATGGCCGGTTCCCTCTCGGAGCTGATCGCCCAGTCCAGCCACATCTTTATCATGGGCCACTCCAACGCCGACCTCGATGCCCTCGGCGCAGCCGCGGGCGTCCAGGCCATCTGCCGCAAGCGGGGCAAGAAAGCCAACATCATTGTGGACTACCAGCAGAATGCTGTCCAGGAGATGCTGACCCGCCTCTCGGCCCTGCCGGAGTACAAGGACTGCTTCCTCTCCGGCGAGAGCGCCCTCATCATGGCCGACGCCAAGAGCCTTTTGATCGTGGTGGACACCAACCGCCCCGATCAGGTGGAGTACCGGCCGCTGCTCAACTCGATGAACCGGATCGTGGTCATCGACCACCACCGCCGGGCCGCCGACTACATCGAGCAGGTCGTGCTGAACTACCACGAGCCCTCGGCCTCCTCGGCCTCGGAGCTGGTGGCGGAGCTGCTGCAGTACGCCGTGGACCCCGGCGACGTTCTGCCCACGGAGGCCATGGCCCTGATGGCCGGCCTCGTACTGGACACCAAGCACTTCTCCGTCCGCACCAGCGGCCGGACCTTCGAGGCCGCCGCCTTCCTCGAGCGGCTGGGCGCCGACACCGTGGACGTCAAGAAGCTGCTCCAGAGCGACTTTTCCACCACCGTGGCCCGCTATCAGATCGTCCAAAAGGCCCGGATCTACCGCAATGAGATCGCCATCTCCGTCCTCGACAGCGAGGTCAGCCGCGTGACCGCGGCCCAGGCCTCCGACGAGCTGGTGAACATCTCCAACATCTCCGCCTCCTTCGTCCTCTACCCGGCGAAGGACAAGATCATGATTTCCGCCCGCTCCATCGGCGACGCCAACGTCCAGGTCATCCTCGAGTTCCTGGGCGGCGGCGGCAATCCGGCCACGGCCGGCGCCCAGATCGCCGGGGCGGATATGGGGACGGTCGTAGACCGGCTCATCGCCTCTATCGACCATTTCTACGAGGAAATGTCCGAAAAACCCACTACAACCAACTAAGGAGTGACACAATATGAAGGTTATTTTACAGCAGGATGTGCGCGGCAAGGGCAAGCGCGGCCAGATGATCGAGGTCGCCGAGGGCTACGGCCGCAACTATCTTCTTCCGAGAAAGCTGGCCGTCGAGGCCACGGCCGACAACGTCAACACCATGCGGATGAACGACAAGGCCACCGCCGAGCGTCAGGCCCGGGAGCGGGCCGAGGCCCTGGACATCTCCAAGCGGCTCAAGGACATCACCGTCACCGTGACCTGCAAGGGCGGCGGCGCCGGACGGCTCTTCGGCTCCGTGACCTCCCAGGAGATCTCCGACAGCCTCAAGGCCCAGACCGGCATCGAAATCGACCGCCGCAGGATCGTCATCCCCGAGGCCATCAAGACCGTGGGCCAGTACACCGTCAAGTGTAAGCTGGGCTATGAGATCTCCGGCGACCTGAAGCTTAACGTCGTCGAGCAGTAATTCCCCATTTCACGCAGAAAGGAGTCCTTCCCATGGAGGAAAATGCCCTGCTGGCCCGGCAGGTTCCCCATTCCCTGGAGGCGGAGCAGTCTGTCCTGGGCGCGATGCTCATCGACAGCCGCTGCGTGCCGAACGTCATCGGCGTATTGCGCCCGGAGGACTTCTATCTGCAACAAAACCGGGACATCTTTGAGACGATCTACTCCATGTTCAACTTCTCCGAGGCCATTGACCCGGTGACGGTGCTGAACAAGATGAAGGAGCGGGGCGTCTGCGACGAGCAGACCACCCCCGGCTATCTGATGCAGCTCATGGAGATCACGCCGACTGCTGCCAACGTGCTGGAGTACGCCGCCATCGTGCGGGACAAGGCCCTGCTGCGCGGCATCTCCCAGGCCGGCACCGACATCGTCGAAATGGCCCAGGAGGGAGAGGGCACCGCTTCCAGCATCCTGGAGGGGGCCGAAAAGAAGATCTACGCCCTGCGCAAGGGCGCGGCCGCCGAGGGCCTCGAGCACATCGGCACGGTGCTGGTCAAGGTCTTTGACCGGCTGGCTGAGCTAGCCCGGCTGGATCAGGATTTCCCCGGCATCTCCACGGGCCTCAAGGATCTCGACCGGAAGATCAACGGCCTCAACAAGTCAGATCTGGTGCTCATCGCCGCCCGGCCCGGCATGGGCAAGACCTCCATCGCCCTGAACATCGCCCTCCACGCCGCCAAGCACACCGGCAAGACCGTGGTGTTCTTCTCCCTCGAAATGTCGCGGGAGCAGCTCGCCATGCGCCTCATCTCCAACGAGAGCTTTGTGGACAACCAGAAGCTGGTCACCGGCCGGCTGACCGAGGACGAGTGGGGTAAGATCAGCCTGGCCTCCTCGGCCCTGAGCCAGACAGATCTGCGGGTGGATGACAATCCTTCCATCACCGTAGCCGAAATGAGCGCCAAGTGCCGCCGCCTCGACAATCTGGGCCTCGTCCTCATCGACTACCTCCAGTTGATGACCGCCGCCGAGGCCGGCCGCCGGGCGGAGAACCGCGTCACCGTCGTCAGCGAGATCTCCCGGGCCCTGAAGATCATGGCCAAGGAGCTGGACGTGCCGGTAGTCTGCCTGAGCCAGCTGTCCCGTGCCAACGAGAGCCGCCCCGATAAGCGCCCCATCCTCTCCGACCTCCGCGAATCCGGCGCCATTGAGCAGGACGCCGACGAGGTCATGTTCCTGTACCGGGATGACTACTACAACGAAAACTCCGAGGAGAAAAACGTAGCCGAGTGCATCGTGGCCAAGAACCGCCACGGCGAAACCGGCACCGTCAAGCTTCAGTGGATTCCCCAGTATACCACCTTTGCCGACCGGGAGTGGAAGCACAATGAGGGATAAGGTCCTGGCCTTCTGCCGGGAGCAGGACCTGCTGCCGCCGGGCAGTGCCGTGACCTGCGCCGTCTCCGGTGGAGCCGACTCCATGGCTCTGCTGCGCTGCCTGCTGGATCTCCAGGAGCCGCTGGGCCTGCGCCTCTCCGCCGTCCATTTCAACCACCGGCTCCGTGGCGCCGAATCCGACGGCGACGAGGACTTCGTCCGGGACTACTGCCGCCGCTGGGATGTGCCCCTGGCCGTGGGCAGCGGCGACGCCGCCCAGGCCGCCCGGGAGACGGGCCGTACCCTCGAGGAGGCCGCCCGGGCGCTGCGCTACGCCTGCTTCGCCGCCCAGCCAGGCCTGGTGGCCACGGCCCACACCGCAGATGACAACGCCGAGACCGTCCTCATGAACCTCATCCGGGGAACCGGTCTGCGGGGTCTCGCCGGTATCCCGGTGCGCCGGGACCGGATTATCCGTCCCCTGCTCTGCGTCACCCGGGAGGAAGTTCTGGACTACCTTCGTGCAACCGGAACCCCCTGGCGTGAGGACACCTCCAACGCCGGGAACGACTATCGCCGCAACCGCATCCGCCACAGCGTCATTCCGGCCCTGCGGGCGGAAAACCCGGCCCTCTCCCGAACGATCCTGGGCGAGTGCCTGCGCCTCCGGGCCGAGGACGAGTTCCTCGACGCTCTGGCCGCCGAGGCCGCCGAAGGTGCGCGGCGGGACGGCGGCTGGGACTGCGCCGCCCTCCGCGCCCTGCCGGAACCGCTGCTGCGCCGCGTCATGCTGCGCCTCTGCGGCGCCGCCGACAGCCTCCACACCGACGCCCTGCTGCGGCTGCTCCGCAGCGAAGCCCCCACAGGCCGGATCGGCCTGCCTGGCGGCCACAGTGCCGTAAAACGCTATGGCCTGCTTCAGATCTGCGTCGCGCCGCTGCCACCCTTGAGGGAACACCGGCTCCCCGTTCCCGGTGAGGCCGCGCTGCCGGAGCTGCGCCTGCGGGCCGTCTGTTTTCTGGCGGAAAATTCTGAGGATTTTTCCGGATTTTCTGACACAATCCTTCTGAACTATGATATGATAGGGCCAGAGATCACCGTCCGGGCAAGAAAGACCGGCGACCGGCTCTGGCTCCCCGGCGGTCACCGCAGCCTCAAGCGGCTGATGATCGACCGGAAGGTCCCCGCGGAGTCGCGGGACCGGATTCCCGTATTGACCGACGGTCCGGACGTTCTGGCCGTTTCCGGCCTCGGCGTCAGCCGTTCCTGGCTGCCCGTACCCGGCCGGCCCGTTCTCGCCGTCCGGTTTCTGCCGGACGACCCCCTGTAACCCACGAAAAACAAGCAGAGAAAGAGGAGATCAGCACCATGATGCAGGAAATTGAAAAGGTACTCATCAGCGAGGAAGCGCTGCAGAAGCGGATTCAGGAGCTGGGCATGGAGCTTGCCCGGGACTACGAGGGCAAGACGCCGGTGTTCGTCGGTGTGCTCAAGGGCGTCATCCTGTTCTTCGGGGACATGATCCGCGCCACGCCCATCCGCAGCCAAATCGACCTGATGGCCGTCTCCTCCTATGGAGCCGGCACCGAGTCCTCCGGCAAGATCGTCCTCAAGAAGGACGTCAGCCTGAATCTGGAGGGCCGCCACGTCATCGTCCTGGAAGACATCATCGACACGGGTCTGACCCTGAAGTTCACCGTGGAGCATCTGAAGGCCATGCACCCCGCCTCCCTGAAAATCTGCACCCTGCTGGACAAACCGGCCCGCCGCACCGTCGACATCAGCGCCGACTATGTGGGCTTCACGATCCCCAACGAGTTTGTCGTGGGCTACGGCCTCGACTACAACGACTACTACCGCAATCTCCCCTTCATCGGTGTGCTGAAGCCGGAGGTCTATGAGAAATAAGGCGCGGACTTTCCCCGTCTGCCAGTAAGGAGCTTCTGAATTTGAACCGAACTTCCAAAACCCTGAACCTGCTGCTGTTTATCCTGCTCTGTGCCGCTCTGCTGTCCCTGCTCTATTCCTTCTCCATGAGCGGCAAGCCGCAGCCCATCTCCTACTCCGAGGCCGTCGCCCTCTTTGAGCAGGAGATGGTCAAGTCCTTCTCCACGAAGGACGACGTCCTGACCATGGAGCTGCGGAAGGAGTACGACGGCAGAACGGAGCTGACCTGCGAGCTGGCCAGCACCGAGTACTTCCGCGAGGATCTGGGCGACCTGATCCGTGCCCAGAAAGAGTCCGGCATCCTGGAGGAGTACGACTATAAGCCGGACACCAAGACCTCCTGGGTCGTCACGGCCCTGCCCTATCTGCTGCTGTTCGGCGCCATGATCCTGCTCTTCTTCGTGATGATGGGCCGTATGGGCGGCGGCAACAGCATGGCCAAGTTCGGCAAGGCCAACGTCCGCGTCGGCATCACCGACGGTAAGCGCGTCACCTTTGACGACGTGGCCGGAGCCGACGAGGAGAAGGAGGAGCTGCAGGAGATCGTGGATTTCCTGCGGGATCCGGAGAAATATTCCGCCCTCGGCGCGAAGATCCCCAAGGGCGTGCTGCTGGTCGGCCCTCCGGGCACCGGCAAGACCCTGATCGCCCGGGCTGTGGCCGGCGAGGCCGACGTCCAGTTCCTCTCGATTTCCGGCTCCGACTTTGTGGAAATGTATGTGGGCGTCGGCGCCAGCCGCGTCCGCGACCTCTTTGAAAATGCCAA
>CAMGPO010000026.1 GCA_946060825.1 uncultured Clostridia bacterium
GGGTCTCCTGCCGCGAGAAGGACAGGGAGAGGGGGAGCGCGATCGGAATCAGCAGCAGCAGGCTGACGCCGAGGCCGCGCAGAACGTGCGGTAGCCGGTCTGGCAGGAAAAAGGCTGTGAGAAAAAGCAGCGCCGCTGCCAGAGCCACGAAGCAGAACAGGACGGTCTTCAGAAGCAGACCGGACAGGCGGCGCCTCATTTTCCGTCACCAATTTTATAGCCAACGCCGCGGACGGTCTCGATGATCTCGCCGCAGGCGCCCAGCTTCTGCCGCAGGGTCCGGATGTGGACGTCCACGGTGCGGCTCTCGCCGTCGAATTCATAGCCCCAGACGTGGTCCTGGAGCTGGGTGCGGGTCAGGACGCGGCCGCGGTTTTCCAGCAGGATCCGCAGCAGCTCGAACTCCTTGAGGGTCAGGGCGACGTCCTGGCCATCCACCTGAACCTGGTGCTTTTCGGGACTGATGTAGAGCCGGCCCAGCCGGAAGTCGGCAGCAGTGCCGCCAGCCCGCCGCAGGACGGCCCGGATGCGGGAGACCAGCTCCAGCATACTGAAGGGCTTGGCCACATAGTCGTCGGCTCCCTCGTCCAGGCCCAGAACCCGGTCAAACTCCGTGTCCTTGGCCGTCAGCATGATGACCGGCAGCCGCCGGGTGTCCGGTTTGGCGCGCAGCTTGCGCAGGATCTCCATGCCGTCCTCCTCGGGCAGCATGATATCCAGCAGCAGCAGATCCGGCATCCGCTGGGACAGGGCCGCCCAAAATTCGGACGGGCGTTCGAATCCCTCGGCCTCCATGTCCTGGCCGTTGAGGGCGTATAAGACAAAATCACGGATGTTGCTGTCATCCTCCAGCAGATAGATCATCGCAAAGACCTCCAATCTCTTTCAGTATACCACAGGAAATACCGGCTTGTCATTGCATTTTCCACAAAAAAGCATATAATAAAAATCACAAATCTCGCAACTCCCATTTCCCATTTCCGGCAATATGCCGATCCGGAGGCTCCTATGCAGGATTACTTTCATATTCAGATGGATAAAAACGACCTGAAGACCATCAGCGCCCTGGGTCTGGCCCATATGGGTGACGGCGTCTTTGAGCTGCTGGTACGGAGCTGGCTCTGCGTCCGCGGCAAGGCCACCTCCGGCGACCTCCACCGGGCCACGGTCGCCCATGTCGCCGCCCCGGCCCAGGCCCGGCAGATGGAGCGGATGCTGCCCCTGCTGACCGACGAGGAGGCTGCCATCTACCGCCGGGGACGCAATGCCCACGTCCACGGCGTGCCGAAGAACGCCACCGCCGGGGAGTACGCCAAGGCCACGGGCCTTGAGTGCCTCTTCGGCGCCCTGTTCCTGACGGGACAGACCGACCGCATCAACGAACTCTTTTCCAAAACCGTGGAGGATCCCCATGCCCTTTGACGCCCTGTTTCTCTCCGCCATGACGGAGGAACTGGCCCCCGCCGTCGGGGCCAGAATCGACCGGGTGCAGCAGCCGACCCGGGACACCGTCCTGCTGGCCCTGCGCAGCCGGGAGGGCAGCTGGAAGCTGCTCATCACCGTGAACCCCAACCACCCCCGGGTGCAGTTTACGGCCCTTTCCTTTGAAAATCCCGCCCAGCCGCCCATGTTCTGTATGCTGCTGCGCAAGCATCTGACCGGGGCGCGGGTCGTCTCCTTCGTCCAGAAGCCCATGGAGCGGCTGCTGGACATCACCCTGGACTGCCTCGACGAGCTGGGTGTCCCGGCCCAAAAGCACCTGATGCTGGAGCTGATGGGTCGAACCTCCAATCTGATTCTGACCGGCCCCGACGGCCGGATCATCGACTGCCTGCGGCGGGTGGACTTCGAGATGTCCGAGGCCCGGCAGGTGCTGCCGGGGCTCTACTACCACGAGCCGCCGGCCCAGGAGAAGCGGAACCCCTTCGAGCTGACGGAGGATGACTTCCTGGCGCTGCTGGAATCTGTGGACACGCCGACCCGGCTGGACAAGCTGCTGCAGAGCGCCCTCAACGGCCTCTCGCCCCTCCTCTGCC
Organism: uncultured Clostridia bacterium; assembly: GCA_946060825.1. Classification (GTDB taxonomy): domain Bacteria; phylum Bacillota; class Clostridia; order Oscillospirales; family Oscillospiraceae; genus RGIG3159. The sequence continues at coordinate 2,037 of CAMGPO010000026.1, forward strand.
GGGAGCTGTCCTGGCGGGTTTCCGGCGAGACCGACGCCGATGTTCTGACGCTGCCCGACCGGGCGGCGGCTGCCCATACGCTGCATCAGTGGTTCCGGGGCTGCCGGCCCTTCCGGCCGACGCTCCTCTCGAAGGACGGTATGCCCAGCGAGTTCTCCTGCGTGGAGATCGGTCAGTACGGCGGCTTCCTCGAGGACGAGGAACTACCGGACTGTTCAGCCCTGCTGGACGCCTTCTACGGCAAGAAGGAGCGGGCGGAGCGGCAGCGGCAGCGGGCCCAGCAGCTCACGAAGCAGGTCACGAACCACCGCGACCGGGTGGCCCGGAAGCTGGAGCTGCAGCGCAAGGAGCGGACCGATTCCCAGGACCGGGAGCGGCTGCGCCGCTGCGGCGACTTGGTCACGGCCAACTTCTACCGCATCCAAAAGGGCCAGACTGTCCTCGTCACCGAGGATTTCTATGACCCGGAGCTGAAGGAGACGAAGATCGCCCTGTCGCCCCAGCTCTCGCCCCAGCAGAACGCGGCGAAGTATTATAAGGACTACGCCAAGGCTAAGCACGCGGAGCAGGTCCTGACGGAGCAGATCGCCCGGGGCGAACGGGAGCTGCAATATCTGAGCAGCGTTCTGGAAGAATTGGCCCGGGCGGAGACGGACCGGGATGTCTCGGAGATCCGGGCAGAGCTGGCGGAGCAGGGCTATGTCCGCAATCAGGACCGGAAAAAGCAGATGAAGCAGCAGCCTACCCGGCCCATGGAGTTCACTTCCTCCACCGGCTTTCCGATCCTCGTGGGCCGGAACAACCGGCAGAACGACCAGCTCACGCTGAAGCTGGCGGCCCGTTCCGACATCTGGCTCCATGTCCAGAAGATCCACGGCAGTCACGTCATCATCGTCTGCGGCGGGCGGCAGCCCGACGAGCAGACCATGACCGAGGCGGCCCAGCTGGCGGCCTGGTACTCTCAGGCCCGGCAGGGCCAGAACGTGCCCGTGGATACGACCCTGGCGCGCAACGTCAAAAAGCCCGCCGGCAGCCTGCCGGGCATGGTCATCTACGACCACTATACGACCCTCTACGTCACACCCGACGAGAAGCTGACGGAAGCCCTGCACAAATGACCGCTTCCGGCATAGGATAGAGCAGCGGAGGGACTTCGCCCCCGCTGACATAAACCGACGGGAGGGTTTTGATGATGTCGCATGGTAATGGCTCCTGCTGTCTGCGGGCCCTGATGAACGCCTGCGGCTGCGGCGGCGTTGAGGCGCGGATCATGTCCTGCATGAACCGCTGCTGTCCGTGCCGCTGCTGCTGCGACCCCTGCCGCAAGGACAGGGACGACAAGCACGACAGAGAGGAACGGCGCGACAGGGATGACCGGCGTGACAAGGACGACCGGGACGACAGAGACGGCTGCCGCCGTGATTGCCGCTGCAATCCCTGCTGCGACTGCTGACAGATGCCGGCTTCGGCCGGCATACATAACCGCTCCCGTATCCCATCCGGGCGGCGCTATTCATGGACGGCGCCGCCTCCTGTCACTCTGAGGGCGCTATAGCGACCGAAGAATCTTTCGCAGCCGGGATCAGAAGATTCTTCGGCCTGCGGTCTCAGAATGACAGATCTTGCCGACCCGTGGACAGTGCCGCCCGGTTGTGCTATAATAAAAAGAAAAAACGGAGGATTCCCATGGAGCAGACGATCAAACGGCGGTTTTACCCGTGGAATTATGAAAAAGAGCTGAAAACCGTCAACGAGCGGTCGGAGCAGGGCTTCCATCTGGTGCGCTCTACCTTCTGGGGCCGCCGGGAGGTCGAGGATCACAGCGCGGTCTACCGCTACGCCCTGGACTGCCGGGAGCCGGACGGCTTCACGGAGCTGCTCTATGAGAAGCAAGGCTGGGAGCTGGTCTGTGCCCAGGGAGCCTGGCTCTGGTTCCGAAAGAAGATTGAGGAAGACCGTCAGGAGACGGAGTATGAAATTCATGGCGAGCCACGCCACGCCATCGCCGACTACCTCCACCGGCGTATCAAGCCTCTGGACACCCTGCGGAACCTGCTACTGGTGCTGGCTTTCCTGCTGGTTCTGGTGCCGGAAGAGCTGTCCGGCGGCCTGACGCCGCGGATCGCCTGCGTGCCGCTGTTTCTCTGCCTGATTCCCGTGAAAATCGCGGAGAATATGCGCAAGGCCCTGGGGGAGCAGAAGCGGCAATAAATCGGATGATAACGGCATGTTCCGGCTGAAAAAACGGCGGCAGACGTCCATGGACGCCTGCCGGTTTTTATTCGGTTGGAGGCTCGGGCCGGAGCTTTCTGCGGCGGCCGGGGGCCATGACCGACCAGAGGACAGCGCCGAGGAACAGGCCATAGGCGAGGTAAGAGAGAACGTTGACCCAGCCGCCGTCGGCCAGGGACAGGGCGCAGAAATAGACACCCGCGATGCAGAAAAAGATGGTCATGCGCCGTCTGCCCTGCTCCAGCGCGAAGCCGCCCAGGTGGAAGCTGGCGCACATCACGGAAATCATGGCAAAGAGCCGGAAGCAGTAGTCGCTGAGCTGGGGATTGATGCTCCAGACCCGGAATTCCGGAATCAGCTTGCAGATCAGGCTGACGGTCAAACCCATGTAGAGGTAGGGAGAGGGTGCGGTCCGGCCAAGGGAAAGGACGGCAAAGGCCCCCAGACAGAGCGCGCCGCAGACGCCGCCGAGGCCAATGAGCCAGCGCTGGATGCCGGTCAGAGTGAAAAGCTGCACTGAGGAGACGGTCAGAAGCAGCAGGGCGGCGAGCAGCTCCGCCAGCATGGCGGAGGAGGGACGGTTGTTCGGGGCGAAGCCAGGCCGGGGCTTCAGGCTCCGGGCCGTCAGAACGGCAAAGGCGCAGGCCAGAACAGAGAGCAGGGCCAGGGCCCAGAGCAGGGCGGCGCTGCCGGTTTTCCGTTCGGCCAGCCGCAGGAGAAAACCCAGCAGTCCAAGGGTCAGGACGGCGGGAAGGACAAATTTCCGTTTTTTCAGTTTCCGTACCATGGCGGCAGCCCTTTCTTTCAAAATTCCGTGGCTTCTTTTTATTGTACCACAGCGGGCGACGGCTGTAAATGCCCGCTTTTCACCCCGGTTCGCCGGTTTTTTTCTGAAATCTGCGGCATATTTCGCAAAAAAGCCTTGCATTTTCGGCCTGTACCTGCTATACTGAATAAGAACTATGGTAGTGCTTGACTGGAGACTGGGGAGCTTCCCCAGTCTTTCTTATTGAAACACCCCGCCGCAGGCGGAGGAGGAACAGACACATGAAACTGACAGAACAGGTCTGGCAATTCGCCGAGCCAGTCGTGGAGGCCCAGGGCTGCACCGTTTGGGACGTGGAATACGTCCGGGAGGGCGCCGACTGGTTTCTGCGGGTCTACATCGACAAGGAGGGCGGCGTTGACATCGCCGACTGCGAGGCCATTTCCCGGGCCCTTGACCCAATCCTGGACGAGAGGGATCCGATCCCTACGAGTTACACCTTCGAGGTGTGCAGCGCCGGAATCGAGCGGGCGCTGAAGCGGCCCGACGATTTCGAGAAATTCCTGGGCAGCGACGTCCTCGTGCGGCTCTACCGCCCGAAGGATGGCACGAAGGAGTTCCCCGGCGTCCTGCGCGGCTATGAGGATGGCCGCGTCACCATCGACTATCTGGGAAAGCCGGTCACATTTGAGAAATCCGAGGTCGCCCTGGTGCGGCTCCGTGCGACATTTTAAGAGGAGGAGAACACATGAACGCCGAAATCTACGCGGCTCTTGCCCAACTGGAAAAAGAACGGGGCATCCCCCAGACCTATATGATGGAAAAGATCACCCAGGCGCTGGTGGCCGCATACAAGAAAGACAAGGACGGCTACACCGACAACGTCTTCGTCGAGCTGACGGAGAAGGATATGCGGATGTACGTCCAGAAGGAGGTCGTGGACGACGTTATCTCGCCGGCCACCGAGATCTCTCTGGATGAGGCCCGGAAGATCAACGGCCGCTGCGAGCTGGGCGACCTGGTCAACGTGGACGTCCAGACCAAGAACTTTGGCCGCATCGCCGCCCAGACCGCCAAGCAGGTCATCATCCAGGGCATCCGCGAGGCCGAGCGGGGCATGATCTTCGACAGCTTCTCCTCCAAGGAGCATGAGATCCTGACCGGCACCGTCCTGCGCATCGAGCCTCAGAGCGGCGACATGACCATCCGCATCGGCTCCGGCAGCGACAAGACCGACGCCTACCTCGCCGCCGGCGAGCAGGTTCGGACGGAGCATTTCTCCGAGGGCGACCTGATCCGCGTCTATGTGGTCGAGGTGCGGCGCTCCAGCCGCGGTCCCCAGGTTATCGTCTCCCGCACCCATCCCGGCCTCGTCAAGCGGCTCTTTGAGCTGAACGTGCCGGAAATCGAGAGCGGTCTGGTGGAGATCAAGTCCGTAGCCCGCGAGGCCGGCTCCAGAACGAAGCTGGCCGTCCGCGCCGCCGAGGAGAACATCGATCCCGTCGGCGCCTGCGTCGGCCCCAGAGGCGGACGTGTCGGCGCCGTGGTGGAGGAGCTGCACGGCGAGAAGATGGACATCGTGGTCTGGTCCGAGGATCCGGCCCAGTTCGTCGCCTCGGCCCTATCCCCCGCCGACGTCCTTTCCGTCACCATGCTGCCGGGCACCAAGGCCTGCCGCGTCGTCGTCCCCGACGACCAGCTCTCTCTGGCCATCGGCAAGGAGGGCCAGAATGCCCGCCTGGCCGCCCGCCTGACCGGCTGCAAGATTGATATCAAGCCCGCCTCCCAGGCAGAGGAGCTGCCGGAGCAGGCGGAGGCTGCGGAAGAGGTCTGAGACCCTTCCGACCGGAGGAAACAACCATGCCGAAAAAAATCCCCATGCGCCAGTGTGCCGGCTGCCGGGAAATGAAACCGAAAAATCAGATGGTGCGGGTCGTCCGCTCGCCCCAGGGGGAGATTTCTCTGGACTTCCGCGGCAAGGCCCCGGGCCGGGGCGTCTACGTCTGTCCGGACCCTGAATGCCTGAAAAAGGCCCAGAAGACCCGCGCCCTGGAGCGCAGCCTTGACACGGCGATTCCGCCGGAGGTCTATGAGGCGCTGGCGGAGAGGATGGCGCAGCCATGAACGCGAAGGCGATGGGTTATTTGTCCCTGGCCCGCCGGGGGCGGCTGCTGGAGGCCGGCGAGGAGCCGGTGGGCGCCGTCTGCCGGGCCGGCCACGCCCGTCTGGTCGTGGTGGCCGGCGACGCCTCGGACCACTGCGTCCGCCGGGTGCAGAGCTTTGTGAGCGGGACGAACCAGCCCTGGCTGACCGTTTCCTGCACCAAGGAGGAGCTGGGCGCGGCCATTGGCCGCAGCGCCTGCGCCATGGCCGTCTTTACGGACGTGCGGCTGGCTCTGGCCTTTGTGCAGGCCCTGGAGGAGGGCGAATGCCCCACCGGCCTGCTGGAGGATCTGGAGGTCCGGGCCAAACGGGCAGAACAGCGGCAGCGGGAAGAAAAGGCCCACCAGCGGAATCTGCGCCGGGGCGGCCGGAAAAAATAGGTATAGATTGCGGCAGTCTGCCGCTTGGAGATCCGCGAACCGGCTTCCGGTGCGCGGGGCGGCCGGAGCCGGCCCTGTAGGCCCCGGCGGCCGGAAGTATTTGGAGGTGGCTTATATTGAGTAGTTTCAACAAGTATCGGATCCGGGATGTGGCCAAGGACTTCGGCATGACAACGAAGGAAATCTCGGATATCGTCACCAAGTATTTTGAAAAGCCGAAGAGCAATATGCAGGTGCTGGATGACCGGCAGCTGAACGTGCTCTTTGAGCATATCACCCAGAACCACCAGATCGCGTCGCTGGAGCAGGTCTTCGCCGTGGCTCCTACACCAAAGAAGGAGGAGAAGGCTCCCGAGCAGGCAGCGAAGCCCCAGCAGAGCCAGCAGGCCCAGCCGGCCCGGCAGAGCCAGCAGGGCCAGCAGCAGCCCCAGAAGCAGGGCAAGTCGGCGGCCCAGCAGGAGCCCCAGCGCAAGCGGGAGCGCCGCGTGGTCGACACCAGCGCCGTCACCGTCAACACCGCCCGTTTCGACGACCATGTGGACACCCTGGTCTCCGAGCGGATGCAGAACGTCTCCGGCGGCAAGCAGCGCATCGGCAACAAGAACAAGCCCGGCGGCAAGAAGAAGGGCCCCTTCACCAGCAAGTCCCGCAGCGAGGAGCAGGAGAAGATGCGCCGTCTCCAGCTGGAGATCGCCAAGAAGACGCCCCTCACCGTCAAGATTCCCGACGAGATCACCGTCGGCGAGCTGGCCTCCCGCATGAAGAAGACCGCCAGCGAGGTCATCAAGTGCCTGATGAAGAACGGCGTCATGGCCGCTATCAACCAGACCATCGACTACGACACCGCCGAGTTCGTGGCCACCGAACTGGGCTGCAAGGTCGAGAAAGAGGTCGTCGTCACCATCGAAGAGAAGCTGTTCGACGATCATGAGGACACCGCCGAAGAACTGCAGACCCGCCCGCCTGTCGTCGTCGTTATGGGCCACGTCGACCACGGCAAGACCTCCCTGCTGGACGCCGTTCGCAAGACCAACGTCGTTTCCGGCGAGGCCGGCGGCATCACCCAGCACATCGGCGCTTACACCGTCAAGATCAACGGCAATCCCATCACCTTCCTGGACACCCCGGGCCACGCCGCCTTCACCGCGATGCGTGCCCGCGGCGCCATGTGTACCGCTATCGCCATCCTGGTCGCGGCCG
>CAMGPO010000027.1 GCA_946060825.1 uncultured Clostridia bacterium
TTGGCGGATTTTTATGAGGTCTCTGTGGACTATCTCCTGGGCCGCTGTGACTGAGGGCCATACGTGCCCTGTGACATCCCCTCCCGTTCGCTCCACCTCATGCAAAAAAGGTCCCGGAATCTGTAACACACAGGTTCCGGGGCCTTTTGCGCGCTCAGCGGGTCTGGCCGCTGCCGAGAATCACATATTTATAGCTGCACAGCTCCTGCAGGCCCATAGGGCCGCGGGCGTGGAGCTTCTGGGTGGAAATGCCCATCTCGCAGCCGAGGCCGAACTCACCGCCATCCGTGAACCGGGTGCTGGCATTGACGTAGACCGCCGCGCTGTCCACACCGGCAGTGAACCGGGCCGCCGCTTCTTCGTCGGCGGTCACGATGGCGTCGCTGTGGCCCGTGGAGTGAGCTGCGATGTGGGCCATTGCTTCCTCCACATTTTCTACCACGCCAACGGCCAGGATATAGTTCAGGAATTCCGTGTCAAAGTCGGCCTCTCCGGCGGGAACGCCGGGGATGATTCTCGCCGCCTCCCCGTCCAGCCGCAGCTCGACAGGCTGGAGATCCTGTGCTGCCCGCTCCGTCACCAGGCGGCGGTGCAGTTTCGGCAAAAACTCCGACGCGATGGGCCGGGCCACCAGGCAGACCTCCTCGGCGTTGCAGACGCTGGGGCGGCTGGTCTTGGCGTTTTCGATGATGTCCAGGGCCATCTCCTGATCGGCGGCGGCGTCCACATAGACATGGCAGATGCCGGTACCGGTCTGGATCACGGGCACCTTGGCATTCTGCAGACAGGCCCGAATCAGACCCGCGCCGCCCCGGGGGATCAGGAGATCAACCTGGCCCACGGCGGTCATCAACTCGCCCGCACTGGCGTGGGTCGTATCCTCGATGAGGCAGACCGCCGTCTCCGGCAGTCCGGCCTCCCGCAGGCCCAGCCGCAGGGCCTCCACGATGGCGTGACTGCTGCGCCAAGCCTCTTTCCCGCAGCGCAGGATGCAGGCGCTGCCACTCTTGAGAGCCAGGGCCGCCGCGTCGCTGGTGACGTTGGGGCGGCTCTCATAGATGATGGCGATGACGCCCATGGGCACAGCCCTGCGCTCAATGACGAGGCCGTTGGGCCGTTCGACCCGCCGCAGCACCTGTCCTACCGGATCCGGCAGGGCCGCCACCTCCCGGATGCCCTGGGCCATGCCCTGGATACGGGCTGGGGAGAGGGCCAGCCGGTCCAGCATGACGGCGTTGACTGAATCCCGCGCCGCCTCCAGATCCCGGTTGTTGGCTTCCAGAATCTCCGTCTCCTGCCGCAGCAGGGCCTCGGCCATGGCCAGCAGGGCCGCATTTTTCTGATTCGTGTCTGCCAGCGCCATGGCGGTCTTGGCGCCGTTGGCCGCGCAGAGAATTTCCTGTGTTGTCATATGCTGTTCCTCCCCGCGGCGAGGAAGCGGGTGCCCACTTCCGCCCCGTCCACAATATCGTAAAGCTCCGCCGGCCGTGCGCCATTGGCGATGACCATATCCACACCGGCAGCCGTAGCTATCTTCGCGGCACGCAGCTTTGTCGCCATGCCGCCTGTGCCCAGGGCCGAGCCTTTTCCTCCGGCCAGAGCTTCAATCTCTGGCGTGATGTTCGCTACCACCGGGATCCGCTCCGCCTCCGGGTGAGTGTGGGGATCTGCGGTGAAGAGGCCATCGATGTCACTGAGCAGGATCAACAGATCGGCCTGCACATATTTGGCCACCCGGGCCGCAAGCGTATCGTTGTCGCCGAAGGCAATCTCTTCTGTGGCAACGGTGTCGTTTTCATTGAGGATTGGCAACGCCTTCAGCTCCAGAAGGCGGAATACCGTGTTTTCAAAATTGCGGCGTCGGCTCTCGTCCTCCAGATCCTCGGCGGTCAGCAGAATCTGGGCCACGGTGTGGTTGTGCTCCGTAAACTGCCGGTCGTAGACATACATCAGCTCGCACTGACCGACGGCAGCAGCAGCCTGCCGGGTAGGCATATCCTCGGGACGGGCGGGCAGCAGCAGCTTTCCAACCCCCATGCCAATGGCGCCGGAGGAAACCAGAATGATCTCCTCTCCCGCGTTTTTCAGATCGCTGAGAACCTTGATGAGCTCTTCTACCAGCCGGATATTCAGCCGCCCGGTGGCGTGGGCCAGGGTTGAGGTGCCCACCTTGATGACAATTCGCATTGCCTGCTTCAGCTCCTTCGGCGGCCCTTCCGGCCGCATGATGGTTTCCTGCATTATACTCCATCCACGCCGGGATGGCAAGGTGACGATACCTTGTTTTTCACTCATTGTGAATAAAAATTCGTGATTCCGCAGCTTTCTTCAAAAACTGCGTCTGTTCACCGGCCCGATTCTCTGCTATACTGAAGGTATTCCGGAAAAAGGACGGCGATTCTATGCCCGCATCCATGCTTCCCTCGTTCCTGCTCTACTGCTACATCGGAGCCATCACCCCTGGCCCGGCCAACCTGACCTCTCTGGCTGCCGCTCTGCGCTACGGCAGAAAGCCCGCTCTGCGACAGTGGCGCGGTATCTTCTTTGGCTTTTTTGTGGTCTCCATGGTCTCTGTCCTTGTCACCTGGCTGCTTGGCACCATGCTTAACAAGTATGTGGGCTACCTTGCCTGGGTCGGTGCGGCCTACATCCTCTGGATGGCCTGGCATATGCTCCGCTCCTCCGGCGTCGAGGCTGCGGACAACCCCGACCAGCCCACTTTCCGGCGGGGCCTCTTCGTTCAGCTCACCAATGTGAAGATCATGGTCTTCTGCCTGACAGCTCTGGCCTCCTACGTCCTGCCTTATACAGACTCCTTCTGGTGGCTCTTTGGCGTGGGCCTGTTCCTGCCCTTCACCGGCCCCATGGCCAATCTGATCTGGCTCTTCGCCGGGGCCTCCCTGCAGAAGCTTTTCTCCCGGTACCGCAAGACTGTGGACATCGTCCTGGCCCTCTCCCTGGTGGCCTGCGCCGTCAGCCTCGTCTGGCCCCACTAAATAAACGCCGCATCCCCATGCCATTCCCAACGGAATGACATGGGGATGCGGTGCGTTCTAGGCGATCCAGCCGTGACAGCGGAAGTCTGCGGAGTACACCATTTCCGACACGTGGCAGTAGCCGATGACCAGCTCGCCGGTATAGCGCCGGATGAGACCACCATGGGCCACCACGGCGATTTTTTCATAGCCTTCGGCCAGGTAATGGTCCAGAACCGGCTTTGTCCGCCGGACCAACTCCTCCAGGGTCTCCCACCGCCGGCTCTCGCCGGGCGGGCAGGCGCCGTGACATCGCTTGAAGTCCTCATGGAGGGCGACAGCCTCGGCCTCGCCGCGTACCTGGAAGGTCTTGTCGGGGATCAGCTCATGGAGATCCATCTCCACCTGGATCCCCAGACCCGTCCGTCCGGCGATGATTGCCGCCGTTTGAAGGGCGCGGGTGTAGGGGGAGGACAGGATAAGCTGGCAGCCCTCCAGCAGGGGATTCTCTGCCGCCGCCCGGGCCTGAATGACGCCCAGGGCCGTCAGCGGCGCCAGCTCCCGGCCAAGGCCGATGAAGCCCCGTTCGTCCGCCCCGGATTTATCACATTCCCCGTGCCGGATAAATACGATTTTCATGGTCATTCCTCCCGCCGCATCTTCTCTTGTTGTGGTACACCATTCCCCACAGGGGAAGCAGATACAGGAAACACGCGAACAGTATGCTGGTCTTGGGCGCTCCCATATAGGACAGGGGTACGGTTCCTGCAATAGACCACGGCACCAGCACCGGAATCAACGCTGCAGAATCTTCCAGTTCGATGGCAAACTCCTGCCGGTCCGGCTGCATTCCGCCGCAGAGCTGATCGGTCATCGTGATGCACAGAGTCTGATTGCAGGTGACTGCCGCCGTCAGCAGGGCGGTCAACAGCATACAGCCAAAGGGAGTCACACGGCGGCTCAGGCGGACCAGACCGTCCTGAATCCCGGATAGCAGACCGGTGCCGGAGAGGATCCCGGCATACGCCGAGGACAGGATGACCACGCATGCCATGGTCGCCATGGAGATTACGCCGCCGCCGTCAATCAGCGGAGCCAGGGCCGGATCTCCGCACCGGTAGCCGAGGAGCAGCGCCTGCAGAACCGTCCAGAGGTCTATATGCTGCAAAAACAGGCAGAGGGGAATCGCCAGTCCCACGCTCACCAGCATGGTGATTTCGACCCGGACCCGGAAAACCGACAGGACCAGAATCGCCGCCACCGGCAGCAGGGCCAGAGGATGCAGGCGGAAATGGCTGGCAAACAGCGACTCAACACCGGTCACTCCGCCTTCTCCGCTCCACACAAAGCCGATCGCCAGATAGACGGCGCAGGACAGCAGCAGCGGAACCAAGCAGCTTCGGAGCATTTTTACAACATTGATGTAAATGTCCGTCCCGGTGACGGAACAGACCAGGTGGGCGCTGGAGGAAACAGGGGAGCAGCGGTCACCGAAAAAAACGCCGGAGAGCGCCGCGCCGCCCGTGAGGGCGGGGGATACGCCCATGCTGTTCGCCATTGTCATACAGATAACGCCCATGGTGGCTGCCGTTCCGAAGGAAGTCCCGGTCAGGAAGGAAACGGCGCAGTTGAGCAGAAAGGTCAGCAGAAGAAATACCTGAGGCCGGATCAGACGGACGGCGTAGCAGATGATGACGGCAATGGTCCCGGAGGCCCGCCATGCAGCCGTCAGCATACTGACGAAGAAGAATACCCGCAGAACGCCAAAAAGCGGCTTCAGGCTCTTCCGGGACATGGCCAGCAGCTCCCTCGCGGAAAATCCATTGCGAAGGCCGTAGGCTACAAACAGCACCAGGCCAAAAAGCATGGCGTAAAGGGTAGAGAATTTGCACAGGATGCAGGTCAGAAGAGACGCACAGAACAGCCCGATAGTCAGAAGCCTCATCACAGATTTCCTCCCACACCGGCTCAGTCCTGAGCCCGCTCCAGCCAGGAGTAGGAATAGACGCCGCCAAGGATGATGACGCCGCCAAGCAGCTGCAGGAGGGCAGGAATCTCTCCGAAGAGGAAGCAGGCGATGATCGCAGCCACCACCGGCTCGAGGAGCTTCGTCGCAGAGACAAAAGAGGGTGCAAAGAACTTCATACACCAGCTGAAGATGCTGTGGCCCATCAGCGTGGAGAACACAGCCAGCAACAGGCCAATGAACACAGGATTCCAGCCGTAGCCCACAAGGGAACAGCTCCGCAGAAGCGAGATGACCACCAGGGTGGCCGCCGTGGAGACGTAGAGGATAAACGTATAGACCGAGGTGGAGGTGGTCTTGCTGGTCACGCGGCTGATGAGCATATAGACCGCCGCAGCCACGGCCGCCAGAAGAGCCAGAATGTCGCCAAAGAGGTGGCCGCCGCCCGCCGCAGAATCGGAGAGGGCGATCAGAACGCTGCCGAAAAAGGCCACGGCGATGGAGAGGACAGCCTTCCAGGACAGCTTGCCCCGCAGGACGAGGCAGTAGCCCAGGGCCACCCAGATGACCTCCGTGTTCACGATGGTGGTAGAGCTGGCCACGGAGGTGTGGTTCAGCGACTCAAACCAGAGGGCAAAGTGAAAGCCCAGAAACAGGCCGCTGGCACAGCTCAGCAGGAGTGTTTTGTGATCCAGGTGCAGCAGTTCCTGCCGCGGCTCCCGCCGCAGGAGGACTGCCGGGGCCAGCAGCGCCACGGTCCAGAGCAGCCGCCAGGCAGCAGTGACGGTGGAGGGCGCCGTGGAAAACCGCACAAAAATAGCGGACAGGGAAACGCCGAGCACACCGATGACCAGAGGGATCATCGGATGCTTTTCAAAATATCTCATGACAAATTACGCTCCGATCCGGCAGAATTCAACGCCTGCCGATCTCTTTTTTCAGATGTCATCCATTATACTACGGCAAACGGCCGTCTGCAATCGGGGATTCCCCTGCAGACGTTATTTTTTTGTCAGTCCGCGTCCTCGTCCAGAGCTTCCAGCAGAAAGCTGACCGGGCGGAATCCGTCATTGCAGGAAATCATGGCAGAACGCGGATTCTTCATCCAACCGTCATAGAGGTCCGACCCGCCGTGGGCCAGCGTCATCACGAAGGCCGACATGCTCTCCCAGGCACTCTCGCACAGCCCGACGGGCCGCCGCCAGCCGTTTGCAACAAAGACCTGCCCCTCCCGCAGGTCGCAGGCGTGCTGGATGGGATTTTCATACCGGGCGATCAGGTCCTCATAGCGGGCCAGCCGCACCACTGTAATCCGAACTTTTTTCACAGATTCACCTCCTGGACGTTTCCGGTTTCATCTTTTTCAGCTCGCGGAACAGGAACACCGCCGAGATAGATGCCGCCAGAAAATCGGCAATGGGACCGGCGTACATGATTCCGTCGATGCCCATCAGCATCGGCAGCGTCACAAGCAGCGGCAGAAGGAAGAGAATCTGCCGTGTCAGAGCGAGAAATGCGCCCTTGGCCGGTTTGCCGATGGCGGAAAAGAACGTAGAGGACATGGGCTGTATATTGTTGAGGAACGTGAAAAACAGATAGATATGGAAATACCGCTCGGCAAATGCGAAGTACAGCTCCGAACCATCGCCAAAGAGACTGATGATCTGCCGGGGAAAGAGCTGGAACATCGTAAAGGCGACGGTGCAGATAATCAGTCCGGCCGTCATGCTCATGCGGATGACCTTTTTCACGCGGTCATACTGCCCGGCTCCGTAGTTAAAACTGGCGATGGGCTGCATACCTTGGGCGATTCCGATACAGAAGGAGAAAAAGATGAAGCCGACCTTGTTGATGATGCCGGCGCAGGCCAATGGAACGGACTCGCCATAGACCGACATTGCTCCGTAGTACCGCAGGGAGTTGTTCATGATGATCTGAACGACCATCATCGCAATCTGATTCAGGCACTGGGCCAGACCCAGGCTCACCAAATAGCCGGCATACCGGCGATCCGGAATCAGATGGGTGCGTGTGAGCCGGCCGGCTTTGTAGTGGAACAAATAATGGATGACCATTCCACAGGAGACAATCTGGCCGAGAATTGTGGCCAAAGCCGCGCCGGTCATGCCCATATCAAAACCAAAGATAAACAGGGGATCCAGAACCGTGTTGATAAGCGCCCCGGCGAGATTGCACAGCATGGAATAGCGGGGACTGCCGTCGGCCCGGATCAGGTGTGCGCCGCCTCCGGTCAGAATCAGGAATGGGAAGCCGATGGAGGTGATGCGTACATACTCCCGGGCAAGGCCGAGCACATTGTCGGGGGCGCCGAAAAACCGGAGCAGAGGCGTGAGGAAAAGCTGGGTGATCAGACAGAGCACCATGCCGCAGCCGAACATCAGAACCGCCGCGTTACCGATGTAGTACAGAGCGTTTTTCTTTTCTCCCCGGCCCATCGACAGATTAAACGCCGCAGCAGCGCCGATGCCGAACAGCAGCGCAAGGGCCGTACAGCTCGTGGTCAGCGGAAAGGCGACATTGGTGGCTGCATTGCCAAGCTCACCGATGCTGTGGCCGATAAATATCTGGTCAACAATATTATAGAGCGCGCCCACCAGCATGGCCACAATGCTGGGAACAGCAAATTTTTGCAGCAGTGCGCCCACCGGGGCAGCGCCCAGGGGATTGGCCGCCTGGCCTCCCGTTTTTTCTTCTTTCTGGTCCAATTCGGTTTTCCTCCGTTTTCTCTCTTATATGGAATAAACGATCCAGTATTCCGGCTTGATGACCGGGATCCGGCCGCAGACAATTCATCATCTGATCCGCCTTGGCGAGGTTGTCCCTGTAACCGGCATAGGGCAGAATCAGCAGGTCGCAGCCGGACGGATAATCGACTTCGTCGGCCAGATTCATGCCGCCAAGGAGAAAGATATGTTTATTTTCCGTACAAATATCCAAAAATATGGCAAACAGATCCAACATATAGGTTGCTGTTGAATAGACCATCAGCACGACCGCCGGGATTTTGACCTTTCCAAAACGAACGCTCTGATCCCGCAGCTCCGTCAGCCCCTTCCAAATCAAAAACCAGCCGATAAAGCCCGGCAGGAGTCCAATCGTCACGTCGCCGAAATTCAGATTAAAATTGAGAAAGGCAAAAATCGCACCCCAAAACAGATGATTCATGCCGTCACCGCCTCTCTGTACCATGAGGGAACCGTTCTTTTCAGATTGTCGTACCAGGACAGGATCTCTCCGGCCTGGTTCAGCATTGTATCCACTTCGCCTTGCCCGAAGGGGATGGCCCAGTACACGGAAGAGAGCGTATTGCTCGAAATATAGAGGGCGAGCAGCTTCCAGAATTCGGGCGGAACGCTGCCGTCGAAGTATCCATCCACCATGCCGGACGCGAAACGCGGCGCTTTCTGGGCGCACCAGACGATGCGGTTAAACTCTTCCCATGGATCTCCGTAGTCATCCCGGTCAAAGTCGATGATATGGAGCCGTCCCTCCCGGTCGAGCATCATGTTGCCGATGTGGTAATCGCCGTGCTGATAGACCTGGGGCCTGTTTTTCAGCAAATGGCGATTTTCCTCGATGTAATCGAGAAATGCCTGTCCGTTTTCATATTTTATGGGACATTCCGCGTAATTCCTGATTTTGCGGTCCATCTTCCGGTTAAACCGCGGCTCCCAGTCCTCCAGCGTCGCCGGAACCGGGATAGCGTGGATCTTCCGCAGGATCCGGCCGGCCTCTGTGCCGTAGGCATACTGGCTTTTGCCGGACATGTCGGCGATGACGTCCT
>CAMGPO010000028.1 GCA_946060825.1 uncultured Clostridia bacterium
ATATGTCCAACCTCTACTACACGGAGCCCTGCGTCAAGCTGGCCCAGATGCTCTGTGAAAAGACCGGCATGAAGAAAGTCTTTTTCTGCAACTCCGGCGCCGAGGCCAACGAGTGCGCCATCAAGGCGGCCCGGAAGTACGCCTCCGAGAAAAAAGGCTCCGACTGTTATACGATCATCACCCTGAACAACAGCTTCCATGGCCGGACACTGACCACCCTGGCGGCCACCGGTCAGGAGCACTACCATGAACTGTTCCAGCCCCTGACCCCCGGCTTCGCCTACGCCGACGCGAACGACCTTCCCGGCCTCAAGTCTCTTGCCAAATCTGTGAACGCCGCCGCCGTGATGATCGAGTGCATCCAGGGTGAGGGCGGCGTCATTGCCCTCGACCACGACTTTGTCACCGGCGTGGCCGACTTCTGTAAGACCGAGGACATCGTCCTGATCGTGGACGAGGTGCAGGCCGGCAACGGCCGCTCCGGCAAGCTCTACGCCTATATGAACTACGGCATCGAGCCGGATGTCGTTTCCACGGCCAAGGGCATCGGCGGCGGCCTGCCCCTGGGCGCGACGCTGCTGGGTGAAAAGGTGCAGCACGTCCTGGGCCACGGCGATCACGGATCCACCTTCGGCGGCAATCCGGTCTGCTGTGCCGGCGGGTGCAGCATCCTCAGCCGCCTCGACGACGAATTCCTGGCCGGTGTCGCGGCCAAGGGCCAGTATGTCTTTGACACCTGTGCCCACGCCCCCGGCGTTGAAGCCGTCAGCGGCATGGGCCTGATGATCGGCCTCAAGACCGTGAAGCCCGCCGGCGAGGTCGTCAAAACCTGCATGGAGCAGGGCGTCCTCTGCCTGACGGCCAAGGACAAGGTCCGGCTTCTGCCCGCCCTCAACATCCCGATGGAGACTCTGCAGCAGGCCGTCTCCGTTATTCTGGCCGCCTGCGCCGTGTGATTGCCATGAAACAAGCCTATCTCATTCTTGAAAACGGAACCGTCTTCACCGGCGAGCGCTTCGGCGCCGCCGGCGACTGCGTCGGGGAACTGGTATTCACCACCGGCATGGAGGGCTACCTTGAGACCCTGACCGACCCCAGCTACGCCGGGCAAATCGTCATTCAGACCTTCCCTCTCATCGGCAACTACGGCGTCATCGAGGAAGATTTCGAGGGGGACTGCGCCCTGCGGGGCTATGTCGTGCGGGAATACTGCCGCCACCCCTCCAACTTCCGCAGCCAGTATGACCTCGACGCCCTGCTCAAAAAGAAGGGCATTCCCGGCATCTGCGGCGTCGATACCCGCGCCCTGACCCGGATGCTTCGGGAAGAAGGTGTCATGAACGCCATGATCTGCTCCGCCATTCCGGAAGACCTGACCGCCCTCCAAGGCTATGCCGTCACCGGCGTGGTGCCGGCCGTCAGCACGAAGTCGCCCTATACCGTTCCGGCCCTGGGCGAGAAAAAGTTCGCCGTCACCCTGATCGACTACGGCGCAAAGAGAAACATCCTCCGGAGCCTCTGTGCGCGGGGCTGCGAGGTCACGGTCGTGCCCCAGGACACGACGGCGGAGGCCATTCTGGCCGGGAAGCCCGACGGCGTCATGCTCTCCAACGGCCCCGGCGACCCCGCCGAAAATACCTTCTGCATTGCGCAGATCCGGAAGCTGATCGGACAGGTGCCCATCTTCGGCATCTGCCTCGGCCACCAGCTCACGGCCCTGGCCATGGGCGGCGAGACCGTGAAGCTCAAGTACGGCCACCGGGGTGCGAACCAGCCCGTTCGGGAGACAGGCGGCAGCCGCGCCTACATCACCAGCCAGAACCACGGCTACGCCGTGGTCAGCGGCAGTCTCGCGGGTGTTGGCCGGGAGTTTCTGGTTAACGCCAACGATGGCACCTGCGAGGGCGTCGAGTACCCCGGCCAGCGCTGCTTCACGGTGCAGTTCCATCCGGAGGCCTGCGCCGGGCCGAAGGACACTGCCTTTTTGTTCGACCGCTTTCTTGCGATGATGGGAGGTGACGGCAATGCCGAAGGATAAGACAATCCGCAAGGTTCTGGTGATCGGCTCCGGCCCCATCGTCATCGGCCAGGCGGCGGAGTTCGACTACGCCGGGGCCCAGGCCTGCCGCGTTCTCCGGGAGGAGGGCGTCAACGTCGTCCTCGTCAACTCCAACCCGGCCACGATCATGACCGACAAGCACCTGGCCGACGAGATCTACCTCGAGCCGCTGAACGCCGAGACCGTGGAGCGCATCATCGTCCGGGAGCGGCCCGACGGCCTGCTGGCGGGCCTTGGCGGCCAGACTGGTCTGACCATCGCCATGCAGCTCTCCCGCAGCGGCGTCCTCGAGCGCTACGGCGTGCGGCTTCTCGGCTCGGACATCGATGCCATCGACAGGGCCGAGGACCGCGCCCTGTTCCGGGAGACCATGGAAGGGCTCGGCCAGCCCGTTGTCCCCTCGGGCATCGCCGAAGACCTGGGCACCGCCCTGAACATTGCCGCGGAGATCGGCTACCCCGTCATCGTCCGGCCCGCCTTCACCCTTGGCGGTTCCGGCGGCGGCATCGCCGCGAACGAGGAAGAACTCCAAACCATCGCCCAAACCGGCCTCGATCTCTCCCCCATCACCCAGATCCTCGTGGAGAAGTGCATCTCCGGCTGGAAGGAGATCGAATTCGAGACCATGCGGGACAGCGCCGGCAACGTTATCGCCGTCTGCTCCATGGAGAACTTCGACCCCGTCGGCATCCACACCGGCGACTCCATCGTCACCGCCCCGGCCCTGACCCTCTCGGACAGGGAGTACCAGATGCTCCGCTCCGCCTCCCTCACGATCATCTCAGCCCTCGGCATCGTCGGCGGCTGCAACTGCCAGTTCGCCCTCGACCCGGAGAGCTTTGACTACGCGGTCATCGAGGTCAACCCCCGGGTATCCCGCTCCTCGGCCCTGGCCTCCAAGGCCACGGGCTATCCCATCGCCAAGATCACCACAAAGCTGGCTTTGGGCTACACCCTCGACGAGATCAAAAACGACATCACCGGCAAGACCTGCGCCTGCTTTGAGCCGACCCTCGACTACGTCGTGGTCAAGCTTCCCAAGTGGCCCTTCGACAAGTTCGCCGGCTCCAGCCGCACCCTCGGCACCCAGATGAAGGCCACGGGCGAGGTCATGGCCATCGCCCCGTCCTTCGAGGCGGCCCTGATGAAGGCAGTCCGGGGCGCGGAGATCTCCCTCGACACCCTCAATGCCCCGGCACTCACGGACGAGCCGCTGGAAGTCCGTCTGGCCCAGGCCAATGACCGCCGCCTCTTCACTGTTTTTGAAGCCCTGAAAGCCGGCTTCTCCGTCGACCGCATCCACGGGATCACGAAGATCGACCGCTGGTTCCTCTGGAAGCTGGCGGACATGGCCGCCTTTGAACAGCATCTCGCCGGGAACGGCCTGCAGCCCGGCGACTATGAGCGGGCCAAGCGATTTGGCTACCCCGACGCCGCCATCCGCCGCCTGAGCGGGGCAGAGGCTCTGCCGTCCTGCCGCCTGAGCTACAAGATGGTGGACACCTGCGGCGCTGAGTTCGACGCCGAGACACCCTATTTCTACTCCTCCACCGACGAAGTCTGCGAATCCCGCAGCTTCCCCCGCAGCGGCAAGCCCGTCGTCGTGGTGCTCGGCTCCGGCCCTATCCGCATCGGCCAGGGCATCGAGTTCGACTATAGCTCTGTCCACTGCGTCTGGACGCTGCAGCAGATGGGCTACGACGTTGTCATCGTCAACAACAACCCGGAGACCGTCTCCACCGACTACGACACGGCGGACCGGCTCTACTTCGAACCCCTCTGTCCCGAGGACGTAGACGGCATCCTCGCCGTCGAACAGCCCGTGGGCGTGGTCGTGGCCTTCGGCGGCCAGACGGCCATCAAGCTGACCCAGCATCTCAGTGCCCAAGGCGTACCTATCCTCGGCACCTCCGCCGAGAGCATTGACATCGCCGAGGATCGCAGCCGTTTCGACGCCCTGCTGGAGCGCTTCGGCATCCGCCGTCCCCGGGGGCTGGGCGTGACCACTGTGGAGGAGGCCGTGGATGCTGCCAGCGGCCTGGGTTACCCCGTCCTGCTCCGCCCCTCCTACGTCATCGGCGGCCAGAACATGACGATCTCCCGCTCCGAGGACCACACCCGGGCCTACATGGAAGCAATCCTGGCTCAGGGCATCGAAAACCCGGTGCTGGTGGACAAATACATGCCCGGCACAGAGCTGGAGGTCGACGTCATTTCCGACGGCGAGCAGATCCTGATCCCCGGCATCATGGAGCACATCGAGCGGGCCGGTGTCCACAGCGGCGACTCCATCGCCGTCTACCCGCCTTTCAATCTCAGCGACCGCCATCTGCAAACCATCTGCGACTGCTCCGAGAAGTTGGCCCTGGCCCTCGGCACCAAGGGCCTCGTCAACATCCAGTATCTGATCTACGAAAATGAGCTCTACGTCATCGAGGTCAATCCCCGGGCCTCCCGCACCGTGCCCTACATCAGCAAGGTCACGGGCGTGCCCATGGTCGATCTGGCCTCTCGGGTCATGCTGGGCGCCAAATTGGAGGATCTGGGCTATGGCACCGGTCTATACCGGACGCCGCCTTACTGCGCCGTCAAGGTGCCGGTCTTTTCCTTTGAAAAGCTCAGCGACGCCAACTCCATCCTCGGCCCGGAGATGAAGTCCACCGGCGAAGTCCTCGGCATCGGCAAAAACATGGCCGAGGCCCTCTTCAAGGGTCTGACCGCCGCCGGTTTCTCCGTCCCCCACCTTCAGGCGGGACGGCGGCCCGGCATTCTCCTGAGCGTGGAGGACAGCGACTATCAGGAGATCCTCTTCCTGGCTAAGCGCTTCCACGATCTGGGCATGGTCCTCTATGCCACCGGCGGCACGGCAGAGACGATCCGCAGTCTCGGCATCCCCGTCACCACCGTCGGCAACGCGACGGAATGTGATGACATTCCCAGGTTGATGGAGAGCGGCAGCCTCCACTACATCATCTACACCGGAGCCGTCAAGGACGCGACCATGGGCGATTACATCGCCCTCCACCGCCGGGCCATGCAGCTCGGCATCCCCTGCCTGACTTCCCTGGACACGGCGGGCGCCCTGGCGGAGATCCTGGCCAGCCGTTACACCCTCGGCAACGTGGAGCTGGTGGACATCAATGCCATGCGGCCCTGGCGGCAGAAGATCCGCTTCACCAAGATGCACGCCTGCGGCAACGACTACATCTTCATCGAAAACTTTGACGGCCGCATCACCTGTCCCGAGTCCCTCTGCGTCAGCCTCTGCGCGCCCCACTATGGCATCGGGGCCGACGGCATCGTGCTCATCGAGCGCTCCGCCGTGGCCGACGCGAAGATGCGCACCTTCAACCGGGACGGCAGCGAGGGCCGGATGGCCGGCAACAACATCCGCTGCGTCGGCAAGTACCTCTACGACAAGGGCTACGTCCGCAGCGACCGCATGAGCATCGAGACCGGCAGCGGCATCCACCGCCTGCGGCTTTACCTGCGGGACGGCAAGGCCAGCTCCGTCTCCGTGGACATGGGCCCAGCCGATCTGCGTGCCGCATCCCTGCCTGCCAAAGTGGAAGCGGAGCGGATGGTAAATTATCCTTTGGAGGTCGCCGGAAAGGTCTGGCACGTCACCGGCGTCTCCATGGGCAATCCCCACTGTGTGATCTTTGAGGACGCCATCGACGGCCTTGACCTTGCGGCCATCGGCCCCCGGTTTGAGTACGCCGCGGAGTTCCCGGAGCGGGTCAACACGGAGTTCGTCCGTGTCGTCAACCGCACGACGCTGCGGATGCGGGTCTGGGAGCGGGGCAGCGGAGAGACCTGGGCCTGCGGCACCGGTGCCTGCGCCGCTGTGGCGGCGGCGGTGGAAAACGGCCTCTGCGACAAGGGCGCCGACATCACCGTCAAGCTTGTGGGCGGCGACCTGACCGTCAACTGCTCTGACCGGGGCGTCACCCTGACCGGCAGCACAACCCTCGTCTTTGAAGGCGAATTTGAATACTGAGCCTCAAACAGGGCCTGTTTCCACTCGGAACAGGCCCGTTTTGTTTGATTTTGCTTCCAAATTTCGCGCCGTTTACACAAAAGTTACCGGTTTTCTTTGTACATATCCGACACAGTTCGGGAAAAGATAGTTCTGCAGCGCAGAAGAAACCTGTGCGCAGAAACCAACGTAAGGAGATAAGAAGTATGAACAGCAGAAACAATTCTATCAACGTCCCCGAAGCCAAGGCTGCCATGGAGAAGTTCAAGATGGAGGCCGCGAGCGAAGTCGGCGTCAACCTGAAGAACGGCTACAACGGCGACCTGACCTCCCGTGAGGCCGGTTCCGTCGGCGGCCAGATGGTCAAGAAAATGATCGAAGCCTACGAGCGCGGCCTGCAGTAAACGTTACTGCGCCTTTGGACCGTGCCATGGGCACGGTCCGTTGCGGCGGCCGTACATAGATGACGCCGGAAATTCATAGTTCCTTTGCAGTTTGTTTGCAGTTTGTTCACGACTTATTCAAATTTCTCCTGTATGATTTGAACTGTAAAGAGGAACACGGAACGACATGACAGGGCATGGCGCCCGGGTGATTCTTTACAGGTTCGTACGTTTCGATTTTTTCATACCTCTCTCTATTTCCTATACTTATTCCAAAGGTAAGACCCCCGGACAAAATCCGGGGGTCTTATCTTGTCTCCAGGCGTTTTATTTGGTATAGTGTAAGAAAAAACGGAGGATCCATACCATGAAACTTGTCTCCTGGAACGTCAACGGCCTGCGGGCCTGTCTTGGAAAGGGATTTCTGGATTTTGCCAAGCAGTCGGACGCCGACGTCATCTGCCTGCAGGAAACCAAGCTGCAGCCGGAGCAGGTGGACTTTGAGCTGCCCGGCTACGAGTTCTACTGGAACAGCGCCGAGAAGAAGGGCTATTCCGGCACTGCCATCCTGACCCGGGTGCCGCCCCTCTCCGTTACTTATGACTTCGGTGCGGACGAGCACCGCCACGAGGGCCGCGTCATCACCGCCGAATTCCCCCAGTTCTACCTGGTCTGCTGCTACACGCCCAATTCCCAGGACGGCCTCAAGCGCCTCGACTACCGGATGCAGTGGGAGGACGACTTCCGCGCCTACCTGAAGGAGCTGGACGCCGTCAAGCCCGTGGTGCTCTGCGGCGACCTGAACGTAGCCCACACGGAGATCGACCTCAAGAATCCCAAGACGAACCGCCAGAACGCCGGCTTCTCCGACGAGGAGCGGGCCAAGATGACAGAGCTGCTCAGCGCCGGCTTCACCGACACCTACCGCCACTTCTACCCCGACCAGACCGGCGTTTACTCCTGGTGGAGCTACCGCTTCCAGGCCCGGCAGAAGAACGCCGGATGGCGCATCGACTACTTCATCGTCTCCGACCGGCTGCAGCCCAACCTGACCGCCGCCGCCATCCACACCGAAATCTACGGCAGCGACCACTGCCCCGTCTCGCTGGAGCTTGCGCTCTGAGGTGTCCCCTTGATTGTACTCGAAGAAATCCCCCGCAGCCGGGCCAGTGAATTCTGGCCGCTGCACTGGGAATACCTGAACCGGGACATCTTTGGGGACGGCTTCCCGGAGGAAGACCGCGCCTACTTCCAGAGCGAGGACTACCGCGGCGTTCTCGAGCGGTTCATGGACCGGGTGCCCGACCGGCATCACATGGTCTATTTCGTCCGGGACGGCGTCCGCATCGGCTGCGCCCAGTACATCATCTACAAGAGCGAGGACGGCAAATGCCTGATCCTGGACTTCTGGGTCTTTCCGGAATACCGTGGAAACGGGACCGGCCACGCCTGCTTCGAGGCCCTGGCCCGCTGTGCGGAGGCCGACGGCGCCGCCTGGTACCAGATCAACTGCGACCGGGAGAACGCCCACCGGTTCTGGGTCTCCCTCGGCTTTGCCGACGACGGCATTGACGAGTACGGCGACCCGCTGATGAAAAAAACATGATAGCTGTCATTCTGAGTCCACAGGCCGAAGAATCTTCTGCAACCGGCCCGAAAAGATTCTTCGCTTCGCTCAGAATGACAAGGAGAGCCGCCCAATCGGACGGCTCTCTTTTTTAGCTCCGCAGACGCAGGGAGATCTCGCCGCTCTGGAGCGTGGCGCGGCTGCCCGCTGCGTCCTCCACGATCAGGCCTCCGTTGTCGTCGATCTCCACAGCGATGGCATCCTTTTTTTGTCCATTCTGCTCATAGGTGATGGGCTTGCCCAGGACAAGGCTCCAGGCCCGGTAGTCGGTCAGGTAGCTGCGGTCGTGCAGGTCCGCCGTCTCCCGCAGCAGTTCCTCCGCAACGGCTGCCACCAGCCGGCTCCGGCTGACGTGACTGTCGCGGAGGGAGCTTGCGCCGGTCAGCTCCGCCGGGAAGTCCTCCGTCGTGATGTTGACGCCGACGCCGATGACCAGGCTCTTTGTGACGCCGGTCTCGAAGTCCGACACCGCCTCCACCAGAATGCCGCAGATTTTCTTGCCGCCGAGGTAGAGGTCGTTGACCCACTTGATCTCCGGCTTTGCGTCGGTCAGCCGCCGGATGGCCCGGCAGACCGCCACGGAGGCCCGGGTCGTGACGGAGACGGCGTCCGTCACCGCCGCGTTGGGATGCACCACCAGCGTCACATAGACGCCGGTACCGCTCGGGGAAT